>QIAW01000441.1:649-3000 GCA_003225655.1 Acidobacteriota bacterium | reverse complement strand
GATCAATGTCTTGGGAGTAGACCAGGTCCGGCAGTACCAGGGCATCAACGCGGGCCTTATCCTCTGGCTTGGGATTCGCTCCGAAAAACTTGAGGTTCTCAGTGCGCAGCCATCCGCGCACGTTACGGTGCGCCAGGATGGTTGCGCCTGCCTCAGCAAACACCGCGTTGCCACCAGTATGGTCCAGGTGGTAATGAGTATCGATCACGTAGCGGACGGGTAGATTGGTAATCTTGCGAATCTCTGCCAGCAATTCTTTGGCGGGGTCAGCGGCTATGAATGTATCCACGACGGCGACTCCGTTTGCGCCAACAATAAAACTTGCATTGCTGCCGGCCTTGCTGCCATCGCCGCTGATGGCGGCGTAGACTCCGTCGCCAATCTTTTTGATGGTGAAATCCTGTGTGTCTGCGCAATAAGCAGATAGAGAAAATGAAACCAGTAGGACCAGAATGAGCGTTGTCTTTCGTGTCTTTCTTTTCATGGGGCCGAATACTAGCACGGAACAGCCTGTCAACGGTGCGTCGCACCAGAAGCTGTTTGAAAACTACAGTGATCTGCTATACAAGATTCGGGAATCATCACGATCGAAGATAAAAAGGGCCGCCATCGCTGGCGGCCAAAGGGGAGAGCTTTTGCGAGTGCAGAATTATCTGGCTCTTTATTTGTTGCCGTTGGATCCATTGAGCCGCGTGGCTGTAACCTCAATTTGAAAGGTACGGTTGCTGACCGGATCATCGAGAGTACCGACAATTGTCGGTTTGCCCGGTTCAACGGTGGCGTTTGTATCCATTCGCAGTTGCTGAACAGTAGGAGTACCGTGGCTGACTTGCGATGTGCTCTTAGGAATGGTTCGCTCGCTCAGTGCCAGACCTGAAAATTCGACGCTGATATGCAAGCCCACACTGTGCTCACCTTCTGATATGACTTGACTATCGATGTTCTTGCCCAAGTCAACATACTGAAATTGGATGGTCTTGTCTTTTTCGGTGGTTGTAATTGGGACTCTCGTGCCTATGCGCAACTTACCCACTTGGTGAGGTTCGAGCAGGAGAACATAAGCTCTGGAGTTCAGTTTCTTCTCTGCCATCAACTCGTTGATTTTGAATTCCAAGCGATACTGGCCAGCTTTCTTTTTGGCTTCATTATTCACATCGTCGATCAATTTCTGCGCGAGCGCCATTTGCTCAGGCGTTCCGCGGACGATAATCGTGTTTTCCTCGTAAATTTGCTGCACGCGATCTATCTGTAGGATTGCGCGCAGTGAGTTTACGACATCCTGGAAAGCGCCAAGACTTGAGAGGTTGGGAAGATAGAAAGTTTTGACGATCTGCTGTTCAAGTTCACGCCGTTTGTTGACTGTGTCGACGGCAACAAAAATGCTGTTTGAGGTCACCGGACGCCAAAAAGTCTTGGTTTCGAAGGCTATCATCTTGAGCGCATCTGAGAGCGACACGTCGTTCATATTCACATTGAAAGGACGACTCGCGACATAATAGTCTGGGTCGAAGAGCACGCTGATGCCTGCCTATTGGCCAATGGCTTCATAGATCGCGCGGCTGGTATCGGTCATTTTGAGGCTGATGCGTTTGTCGGCGCCAGACTGCAGTTCTATGGGCCCGTCGAGCTGCGGAAAGCTGGCCGATACCATTGCGTTGTTTTCAGCCTTGCTCTTATCTGCCGGCTCTTTTTCTTTAGCGCTGTTTGCGATTGCATTCTTTTCGGTCCCTTCCTGCGGGGTTGCGCTTTTTTCTGCAGGGGCTTGCGCACCAGCCCAGGGCGCCGCAGCGAAAAGAAAGCCCATTAGCAACGCAAGCACAAATGCAGAACAGATTTTGCGGGTCATAAAGTGAATGTCCTCTCTAATTGCTGTTCTTGGTAGTTAGTAATTCCCTAATTTCAACCGGCTCAATTGTCCTTAAACTCGAGACGTACAGCCCAGGCATAGACCCCACGGGCGCCAACCGCATCTCTCGCACGGTTATTTCCTCGGTCAAATCAGTTTGCAGGGGCTGCAACGGCTTGACTTCTGCTGCCCTCAAAACGGGGACGCTGCCGATCTTCTTGCCATGCGACACCACATGCGGCTTCTGGACTGGCCGTAAGGTCACATTCTCACTAGTTTTCTCTGTCGAGTCTTTTGAAACAATTCCTGAAGGCGCGGGTCTCGCTGAGACACTCGTGGAACCTGTTGTTCTTTTCGTCCACACGTTTGTTATCACTACTATTGCCAGCATCGCAACCGCCACTCCAGCAAGAGCGAATATCCATCGGCGCTGCCCTTGCGAGGCATGCGCCTGCAGATTGGCCATGATACGGGTCTCGAGCCCCACGCGTGGTTCGGCGGCGCT
>QIAW01000441.1:0-553 GCA_003225655.1 Acidobacteriota bacterium | reverse complement strand
TTCGTTCCATCAGGACTTCCAATTTTTCCCGTAGCAACTGCCGTGCCCGCATCAGCCGCACCCGCACCGAGGATTCGGGAACATCCAGCACCTCCGCAACCTCCACTGAAGTCATCTCTTCCACGGTCGAGAGCGTGAGCGTCTCCCGTAGTTCACGGGGCAGGGTTGCTATCATGCGCTCCAGCAGCGCCAACTGCTGATTGCGAATGGCGCTCTCTTCCGCCCCGATTCCAACGGCCGGCAACTCGGGTAAATCTTCGTTGGTGGCGATCGCCGGATATTTTCTGCGGCGGTCGCACGCCACCCGCCAGGCAATACGCGCCAGCCAGGCACGCTGATTCAAGATTCCGGCAAGTTCCTTGGCGTGCTTCCATACCCGGATGAACGTCTCTTGCGCCGCCTCTTCCGCCTCTTGCGGGTGACGCAGCACCGCATAGGCCACCTGGTAGACGAAGCGCGCATGCTGCCGCACTATGGCTTCCACCTGCTCGGCCTGGGACTGCGCCGCCATCGTTCGGCTCAAGATCACTTGCTCCGGGAGGTACATGTCCTT
>QIAW01000442.1 GCA_003225655.1 Acidobacteriota bacterium | reverse complement strand
CGAACACCTATCGAATAGTGCTCTTGGGTGCGTCACACGACCAAGGCAGTGGAGTCAAAGTAGATGAGACGTACGAAAACGTCGTTGAAGACCGTCTGAACCACGAGCTTCCAGACTCGCACTACTCTCGATACGAGATACTTAATATGTCTGTTGGCCAGTACGGTCTTTTTCAAAGGTTGCTGCGACTAGAGGAGCAGGGCTTTCAATTTAAACCCGATGCCGTAATTCTTTCCATTTCCGCAGTCGACAAGCAGTTTCTTTTCAGACATCTTGGCCGGGCTCTGAGCTTGGGCATCGAGCCGCCTCCTGATTACCGGCAGATCTTGGAGCGAGTTACCCATAGCGCCGGCATCCACGGGAAAATGCCAGTCGTGATGATAGAACGTCGCCTGCAACCTTATGGCGACGAATTGTATGAATGGGCATTCCACCGGTTCGCACAGCAGTGCAAGCAGCGCGGCATTCATCCGCTAGTTATCTACCGTCCGGAACCTTTAGATTTCCAGGGTCGGGACGAGGCCGGCCCGAGCTGCGGGACTTGAAGTCATTGACCTTTCGGCTGCTTTCGATTCGGTGCCGGATCACACCACACTGGTAATCGCCAAATGGGACCATCACACTACGGCACTTGGGCACAGGCTACTTGCGGACAAATTGTACCAAGGACTCATGCCGCTGCTTTTTGGTTCGCGGGGCGAATCGCAGCACCAATTATCACATCACTGAAAGACACTCTCGCTCGTCTTTCCTAGAAGGTCGTAAAAGAAACGCAAAATGAAGCGGTTAATCCCGATTTACACTGGCCTACTTGTGTTGTTCGGGCTGGTCATTTGCCTCACACTAGAATGGAGACAGCTGTCGCTTCATCCCGACACCTCAAAGGATGCTCTTGCTGCATTCACTGGCGTCGCGACCCATCCGCCGCTGGGTCCTACGTCATTCTGGATCGGCTTGCTTGAGAACGTGGAGGCGCCGCTCGGCCGACTGTTACTACAGTTCATTGTGATTTTGGTAGCCACCCAAATTGTCGGCGCAATTTTTCGAAAGTTCGGGCAACCGGCAGTGATCGGCGAAATGACGGCCGGAATTTTGCTTGGCCCATCGTTGCTAGGCTGGCTTTGGCCGGGAGCATTTGCGTTCGTGTTTGCCGGGGATTCATTACAGGTACTGCGGTTGTTCAGCCAGATCGGGGTTTGCCTCTTTATGTTCGTGGTAGGGATGGAATTGGAGTTGAGTCGTATTAAACAAAACGCGTACACAACGTTCATAGTAAGCCACGCCAGCATCATTTTTCCGTACTTCCTTGGCGTGATGATGGCGCTATGGTTGTACCCGAGTTACGTCGATGGTGGCGTTTCGCTCGTGGCCTTTGCATTGTTCATGGGAATCGCTTTGAGCATCACAGCGTTTCCGGTGCTGGCGCGCATTCTCGAGGAACGGCGCATGACCAAAAGCTTTCTTGGAGTCACAGCCATCAGCTGCGCAGCGGTCAATGACGCCACCGCGTGGGCGATTCTGGCATTCGTCGTGGCAGTAGCCCGGGCTAGTGCCTTGGCTTCAACGGCGGCATGTCTGGCTCTTCTCATACTGTTCGTAGCCGCGATGGTGTGGGGCGTAAGGCCACAACTCCCGCACTGGTTGGGTATAGACCGAATGAACAATGCTGAGCCCAACCGCGCGGTGCTAGCGGCCGTCCTTATTTTTATGGCCGCCTCCGCTCTTGCCACGGAGACTATGGGCATACACGCATTATTCGGTGCATTCCTTGCCGGTGTGGTGATGCCACGGCGCAACAGTTTCCGCGAATATGTTTTACTGCGTCTGGGAAATTTTAGCTCTCTATTCCTGTTACCGCTGTTCTTTGCTTTTACCGGCCTGCGGACGCACGTAGGTCTCTTGAACGACGCAGCAAGTTGGTTAGTCTGCCTGGCGATCATTGGTATTGCCACAGTCGGCAAGCTTGGCGGCACGGCGATATCCGCGCGGCTGACCGGGATGAAATGGAAAGACGCGTTCTCCCTTGGCGCGCTGATGAATACACGCGGGCTCGTTGAACTTATTGCACTGAACATCGGCTACGATCTCGGCATCCTGTCGCCGACCATTTTCGCCATGATGGTGCTCATGAGCCTGGTGACAACCTTTCTTACCGGTCCCTTGCTGAGTTTGATCGAACGGGTCAGACCTCGCGCGGTGCCGGTAATCCATGCATCACCACTTCGCAACTCCTGAGCCGTCGGTCGATCACGGGGTGACACAAAAGTATTGACTTGCGATAAAGAATTTGAGAGAAGCGGGACGGTTGCAAGAAGATGGTAGTTATTGAGTTTCATGTTGAGTGCCTGCTCACAAACGCCTTCGGAGTTGCGCGTTCGCTGATTTTTGTGGGAACTTCGCCCCGCCGTTTTCAGAAAGACAATAAGACGGAACGGTACCGCGACTGGATGCGAGATAGATTGTCATCGATTTCGGTGCTGGTCCGGACGCAAAAGTGCATGGCCGATATCCAATCGAATATCCCCTATGAAAACTGACGTTCTAATAATCGGTGGCGGACCAGGCGGTTCCGCCACAGCAATGTTCCTTATTAGGGAAGGCATTAAACCGATCATTGTCGAGGCGGAAACCTTTCCCCGCTATCACATCGGCGAATCGATGACCGGCGCTGGGGGCAAAGTTCTCCGTGACTTGGGCCTGGCCGACGAGATGTACAAACGCAAGCACCCTACTAAGCAGGGGGTGAAGGTCTGCGGCAAGAGTGACAAAGGCACGTGGTTCGTCCCAGTCACGGGACGCGATGAGAATTGGAAGCTTTTTGAGTGGGACACCTGGCAAGTGCGCCGGAGCGACTTTGACAAAATGATCCTTGAGGAAGCGGTCTCGCGAGGCGCAACGCTAATCCGCGGCAAGGCAGTGAAACCGCTAAAAGACAATGGCTCGATAACCGGTGCTCAAATTCAGATGCCGGACAGTGATAA
>QIAW01000444.1 GCA_003225655.1 Acidobacteriota bacterium | reverse complement strand
ATTATTCTAGCCGGCGCGGTGGCGATTCCTACCCTGCCAGTCGCGCAGTTTCCCAATCTGGCGCCGCCGCAGGTGAGCGTCAATAGTTTCTACAACGGCGCAAGCGCGCAGGTGGTCGAAACTTCCGTCACCACGCCGCTGGAGCAGCAGATCAACGGCGTCAAAGGGATGAAGTACATAACCTCCACCAGCGGCAACGATGGCTCCAGCAGCGTCAGCGCCACGTTCGATATCGGCCGCGACGTCGATTTGGCCGCGGTGGATGTTCAAAACCGCGTGGCCAATGTACAGGGCCGGCTGCCCTCCGAAGTAAATTCCACCGGTATCAGCATCAACAAGAGCGGCTCGGGCTTCGTTTTTGCCGCCGGCTTCTATTCCGATGACAATCGCTATGACAGCCTCTTCATCAGCAACTACGTTGATGTGTATCTCAAAGATGCGTTGAAGCGCATCAAAGGCGTGAGCGACGTAATCATCTTCGGAGAGCGCAAATACTCCATGCGCCTGTGGCTCGACCCGGTGCGCATGGCCAGCCGCAAACTCACCGCCTCTGATGTGGTAACTGCCCTGCGCGAGCAGAACATGCAGGTGGCTGCTGGACAGCTCGGCCAGCCTCCTTCGCCCAACGGCCAGAGCTTTCAGATCAGCGTGCGCGCGGTGGGACGGCTTACGACTCCAGGCGAATTCGAGAACATCATCCTCAAGAGCGGGGAAGATGGATCCCTGATCAAGCTCAGAGATGTGGGCCGGGCTGAACTTGGCGCAGAGAACTACGGCGGCAACCTGGAGTTCAACGGTTACCACGCCGTCGGTCTTGGACTGACGCAGCTTACCGATGCCAACGCTCTGGAAGTTGACCGCGCCGCTAAGGCGGAGTTGGAGCGGCTCTCAAAAACTTTTCCTCCGGGACTCAAGTACCAGATTGCCTTTGACACCACGCAGGTTGTGGCCGAATCCATTAAAGACGTTCTATTCACGCTTTCCGAGGCGATCGCGCTGGTGATCCTGGTGATTTTTGTTTTCCTGCAGGACTGGCGAACGACGCTGATTCCGGCGGTCACCATTCCCGTTTCCCTGATCGGGACGTTTATCTTCGTCAAGCTGCTGGGTTTCTCCATTAACACGCTCACTGGTAGATGATGCCATTGTGGTGATCGAGAACGTGCAGCGGCACGTCTCCGAAGGCATCCACGACGGCCACCGGGCCGCATCCGTCGCCATGAAAGAAGTGGCCAGCGCGGTGGTTGCCACCTCGCTGGTGCTGGTTGCAGTGTTCGTACCCGTGGCTTTCTTTCCTGGAACGACGGGTATTCTTTTCCGCCAGTTCGCGCTGACCATTGCATTTTCTGTCGCCATTTCTGCCTTCAACGCGCTGACTCTGAGCCCGGCACTCTCCGCGATCCTGCTGGGACGCAGCGAAGCGCCGCATGGCAAATTCTTCAGCGCCTTCAACCGAATCGTAGAGAAAGGCACGGCCCGGTATCGGCAGACATTGCACTCCCTGTTTCGCGAGAAAGCGATTGTGGTGCTGATTTTTCTGGTGGGATTGGTTGGCGCCTATTTCGTCTACAAGTCAGTGCCCCGTGGCTTTGTGCCGCAAGAAGACCAGGGATGGTTCATGAACGTCATTCTGGCCCCACAGGGCGCCTCACTGGATTACACCGGACACGTCGCTGCGCAGGTGGAAAACGTTCTCAGCAAATCTTCCGATATCACCGGGGTCTTTGCCGTCAGCGGTTTCAGCTTCGGCGGAAGCGCCCCGAACCGGGGCATGGTGTTTGCCACCCTGAAGCCGATCAGCGAACGCCATGGCGAGGCCCACTCGGCTGAAGCGGTGATTAACAGCTTGCGTGGCCCGCTCTTCGGGATTCCAGGGGCGATTGTTGTTCCCTTCTCTCCTCCGGCGGTTTCAGGCCTGGGGAGTTTTGGCGGCTTTCAATTGGTGTTGCAAGACCAGGGTGGCCATACTTTTGAGGAATTCTCGAAGATCGTCGACGAATTCAAGAGCAAGGGCAATGCCAGCGGCGAGGTGGTGGGACTCAACACCTTCTTTACCGCCAATGATCCGCAATTCGTGGTGACCATCGACCGCGAGAAGGCCAAGAGCCTGCAGGTGCCACTGCAGCAGATAGCCTCTACGCTTCAGATCTATCTTGGATCACAGTACGTGAATGACTTTGACTTCAATAACCGGTCGTATCGCGTGTACGTGCAGGCTGACCAGAAATTCCGCTTGCGGCCGAAAGATATCCAGCAGTTTTATGTTCGCTCCGATACAGGGGCGATGATTCCGCTCGAGAACCTGGTCACGATCACCCAGTCCACGACACCGCCGGTCGCCTCTCACTACAATCTGTTCCGCTCTGCGGAAATTGACGGTTCCGCCGCGCCCGGACGCAGCTCCGGAGATGCCATCGCAGCTATGGAAAAATTGGCGAAAGAAACACTGCCGCGCGGAGTTTCGTATGCATGGACCGGACTTTCGCTGGAAGAGATTGAATCCGGAAGCCAGGCGGCTCTGCTGTTCGGTTTAGGATTGCTGGTGGTCTATCTCACGCTGGCCGCCCAATATGAAAGCTTCTCTTTGCCTTTCATCGTGATCCTGGCCGTTCCCATGGCGCTGCTCGGGGCCTTGGGTGCGCAAAAGATAGCGCACCTGCAGAACGATGTTTACTGCCAGGTGGGATTGGTGATGTTGATCGCGCTTGCCAGCAAGAACGCGATTCTGATCGTGGAATTTGCCGAGCAGCTACGCGAGCGGGGATTAAGCGTGGCTGAGGCGGCCATTGAAGCTGCACGCATACGGCTGCGGCCCATCCTGATGACCTCGTTTGCCTTCATTCTCGGCGTGCTGCCGCTGGTCTTCGCCAGCGGCGCTGGCAAAATTGGACGCCAGTCGGTGGGAACCACCGTCTTTGGCGGCATGCTGCTCTCCACATTGCTCAACCTGCTGTTCATCCCGGTCCTTTATGTGATCGTGAAGAGCTGGCAGGTAAAGCGCGCGGAGCCTGCCACAGAGCAGACTGAAGTCATGGAAGAACAAGTAGAACATTAGGTCGGCAGAACGATCTCGTCGACCTCCAATCGTCCGTAAACCCCAAACGGGAATCGTCTCCCAGGCACGCTCTTGAAACTCGCTTATAAGCATGTTCCTTTACTGTCTCATTCCTGGGTGTAGAATCATTCAAACTTCTCAAACGAGATAGATTGCCATGGGCATGGTAGCCAGTTTGGAGCAGATCACTTCGCAACAACTCGCGGAGTTTCTGCAGGACCCCCAGCGCGCGTATGATTATGTCTTCTCGCAACTTCTTGAAGATCCTGCCTCGATGAACTTCTTTGACGAGATCCTGCGGCAGGCGGAAGGCAATGCCGGCCAGATTCCCGGATTGAGGGCCCAGATTGAACGCATTCAGGGTCAAGCTCATGCACTGAAAACCCGCGCCGGCATACACCTGGTGAAGGGCCGGCAAAAGCCGTCGGAGCAACCGCAGGTCAAGCAGGAGCGCAAGCAGTTTTCTCTGGAGAAGGATTGGCACGTCCTTCACTATCTCTTGAATGGCACCGCAGAGGGAGGCGACGGTCCGCTGGCGGACGCGGTACTGGGTGGCGCCGAGATTCCCGATGTGGATGGCCTCATGGGCTATGGTCCTTTGCGCTATCTGACGCCGGAACAAGTCAACGGCATAGCCACCGCTCTCGCCGCAGTCACCTTGAAGCAGCTTTCAGCGCGCTTCGATCAGAAAGACGCTATCGCAAAACAGATTTATCTCGCCGATACCCTCTCCAGCCTCTCCGACTGGAGCTATTTTGCTGAATTCTTCGAGAGCTTCAAGAACTTCTACCAAGACGCAGCGCGGCACGGAAATGCCATGCTGCTGCAGATAACCTAGACCGCAAAGGAGTTTACGGTCAGCGGTCGGGGTGCTTACTGCCGTGGCTGCTGCCCGGCAGCAGGATCGCTGCTGTTGTCCAAAGACTTCACAATCTCATCGGGGTTGCTGGACATATCATGTGCCAGCCGGGCCAGGGCAACGGTAACAATGTCACAGTGATGAAGTTTGTGGGGATCGATTCCCTTATCACGGGTCGCCCACAGCCACATGCGATGCACCAAGGCCACGTCTTCAGCCTTCATGTCGGGTGTGTGCGGGCCCAGGCGGAAGGTTTCCACCTCCAGATCGGGCTTGACTACCTGGAAGATGACCTGGCGTTTGGGTTCGGACATGGCCTCCCAGGCTTTTCCCAGGTTGTAGGCCTGCTGCTGGGCGGTCATCTTGGTGGAAAGGCCGGCAACGATGGTGGAAGATTCCAGAGAGTTGGCCGTCTGCACAATGGCCGACCACACGTCGCGGGCGGGCACGACGACCAGCGAGATGGTCTTTCCGAAGCTCTCAGCAATCGATACCGCCCGGGTAAACAGCGTTTGCTCGTAGTCGCTGAAAATCTGGTCCATGGAGAGGTCGTATTCCGCGCTGCCCGGCCCAGTGAGGCGCGCCGCGAGCACGACTACATCCGTTCCTTTGGTATCAACCTGCGAGAGTATCCAGCGGAGCTGGTCCAGCGTGTTGTAGTCGCGCACGGTAACCAGAATGTTGCCGGAGCGCACGTCCGCCTGTTCGCGCTCCACGGTTTCATGATGCAAGAGCTGGAAGTGCTCTTTCATCGCCTTTTCCACATTGGCGAACTTGCGTTTGTTGACGCGCTCGGAAAAGGCAAACAGGATGAAGAATCCGATGGTGAAAACCACCCCGGCCTTGGTGGCAGTGGATTTGGTGAAGAGATTGACGATGGCCACGGTCAACAGCACCATATGCACGGAAGCAAGACCCAGCGGAATCTCAACTCCACGAATGGTGATGTTGGGTGGAACCTTCCAGCCGCGTTCGCCCTTGTATTTGAAGCGCAACACCAGCATGGCCAGCGAGTTAAAGACGAAGCTCCAGATCACGCCGAAGGCATAGGCCTCGCCCAAAACGTAGACATCGCCCCGGCTGGCCAAGATGGTGAGCAGTTGCAGCGCCACCACCATGTTGATCACGCGATGGCTGGTGCCATACTTGGGATGCGGCCTGCGGAACCAATCGGTGAGAACCCCATCTTCCGACACGCGGTTCAACACGCCGTTCGAGCCGACGATGGCGGTGTTAATGGCACCAGAGAGCATGAGGAAGCCGACGACCACCACAAAAGCGCGGAAGAGCAGCTTGAGCATCTGCGGGCCGGTGAAATACATCACCATGACGCCCAATACGTTATTAATGGCTTCAGGCCGGGCGCGTACTTCATCGGGCACCAGCATGACCGCGAACAAAGAAGAAAGTCCGGTGAAC
>QIAW01000059.1 GCA_003225655.1 Acidobacteriota bacterium | reverse complement strand
CATCACGATGGCTGGGATGATCGATGAAGGCGATCAGCTTTCCGTCGGCAGAAAAGCGCGGATTGGTGACATAACCGGCGGTGGAATAGAGCACCTTGCCGATGGGAAACTCCAACTGGTTTTTTACACCCGCGTCGCGGACCACGGCGAGGCCGGCGCCATCAGGCGACCAATCGGCAAATTGGATATTGGATTCGCGCCTTCGCGGCGCTCCACCGGAAAGTGGAACCTCCGCCAGGGTGTTGCCTTCATCGGGCAACAGGATAGCCATGTTCTCCGTGGAAGAGATGGAAAGAATGTCGGCCTTGGGGATTTCCAGAGAGCGCGATTCCAGGCTGCCGGGCCGGCTGGTGAAGATGGCCAGGTCTTCTCCGTTGAGCTTGGCGCCGTAGATGACAGTGTTGCCATCAGGAGTAAAGCGGGCAAAGTGGATGGTCCCGCGCCGGAAGGTCAGTTGCTGGAATGCGTGCGGCTGCGTGTAACCGAGGTGCTTGCCCAACCAAATTCCACAGATAAGGGCAATGACCGCGGCTAGAGCGGTGTACAGTGGCAGCTTCCAGCGGCTGAACTGAACACGGGGACCCTGCGCGACACGGCTTTGCGTTCCAGATGCTACCGAAAGACCCTGCAGGGCAAAGGCAAGATCACGCGCGGAGTGAAAACGCTCTTCCGCGTTCTTTTCCAGGCAATGGCGCACGATGTGCTCAAGGCCATGTGGAATGGTGGGATCGGTCTGCGAAATTTCCGGCGGGTCGTCGCGCAGAATGGCGGCGTTAATATCGGTAAGACTGGCCCCATCAAAGGCGCGCTTGCCGGAAAGCATCTCGTACAAGATGGCGCCGAAGGCGAAGATATCAGAACGCGGGTCGGCAGCTTTGCCGCGGATCTGCTCCGGCGACATATAGCCGGGTGTGCCCATCACCGCGCCGGCCATGGTGTTGACATTGGAATCGTAGAAGCGGGTCTCTTCGTCGGGAACGTCGGGCTTGCTCAGCTTGGCGATGCCGAAGTCAAGGATCTTGACGCGCCCATCTTTGCTGGTGAAGATGTTTTCCGGCTTGAGGTCTCTGTGTACGATGCCTTTTTCGTGGGCGGCGGCCAAACCGTGGGCGATCTGGATGGCATAATCAACCGCTTTGCGAACAGGCGGCCTTCCGTTGCGCAAGAGCTCGCGCAGGGATTGGCCTTCGAGAAGTTCGGAGACGATGTAGGGCGCATCCTCATACAAACCAAAGTCAAAGACGGCAAGAATGTTGGGATGATTCAGCATGCCGGTGGCTTTGGCTTCTTGCTCAAAGCGGCGCAGGCGTTCGCCATCTTTGGCCATGGCAGCGGGCAGCACCTTGATGGCGACATCGCGGCTCAGGCGAGTGTCACACGCACGGTAGACCTCGCCCATGCCTCCACTGCCGAGAAGGCTGACGATGGTGTAGGGCCCTAACTGGGTTCCGGTTTTAAGCATGCAAGATCGAGAACTTGCGGACTTTCTCTCAACAATCTTGCTGAATGCTAATTGATTACTTTGATTGCTACAAGAATGAGCAGCGGCATTCAGCAATCAGCCTGAGTTCAGCGGGCGAAGCTCTGGATTAACCGCGGCGGATCAGGTACCCTTGCAAATTACAGGGGGGAAAGCATGAAAAACATCCTGATTACCGCCACGTTGTGTCTGGCCCTTTGCGCTGCCGGGCTGGCGCAGCAGAACAGCACGAACGCAACCAATCCCGCCGACGCTCCCGCGACGGCAGAAGACGTCCAAAAATACCTCGACGCAATGCACTCCCATGACATGATGAAGCAAATGACGGAAGCAATGCTTCAGCCCATGCACAAGATGCTGCATGAGGAATACTTGAAGGATAAAGACAAGCTTCCACCCGACTTCGAAGCGCGGATGAATAAAATGATGGACGAGACGATGCAAGACATGCCGTGGGATAACATCATGCAGGCCATGGTCCCCGTGTACCAGAAGCATTTCACCAAGGGCGACATTGACGCTCTTACCGCTTTCTATTCTTCTCCGACCGGCCAGAAAGTATTGCGCGAGATGCCAGCGGTGATGGCCGACGCCATGAGTACCATGATGCCGATGATACGCGAGCATGTGGAAAAAATGACCCAGCACATGCAGAAAGAAGTGGAGGCGATGCTGAAGGACACGGCGAAGGAACCCGGCAAGACTCCGCCCGCTCCACGAAACTGAACAGCAACCGCGATCAACACCCAGTAATCGATTGCCCTTTCAGGGCCGAATGTTAATCCCTGACAAACTGGCTGCGCTCTCACTTGTTCCGATTTCTGCACAAGTTGGAACATAGCCGCCTCCGAATTTCTTTAGCCTCAGGGCTCGCCGCTACCATGCACCCAGCAGCCGGCGCACCAACACGAGTTGGCCCAGGTGGTAGGCGTTGTGGTCTGCCAGCAGTAACGCCTCACGCAAGACGGTTTGTCCATCGCCGTGGGGAATTTTGGCGAACAGATCTGTAGATTCGTTGGCCACCAGTTCCGTCATGGCTTTCAGGTCGGCGCGAAAGGCGTTGACGCTCTTCTCCCACGCCTTTTCATTCGGGGGAGTGGGCGTCTCCGGCCAATACCCTTTTGGAAACTCAGGAGATTTGTACTTAGGGTTGCGGGTGAACTCGAGGATATCCCACTGCGCGATGCGCATATGCTCCACCAGTTCCCAGGGTGAGTGCTCGGCCCCTTTCGGCCTCTTGCCGTGAAGAACGGCCGGCAGCTCCTTGACCGCGGCATCGAAGGTCAGGTGGGCTCCGCCGTCGGTCAGCAGATAGAGCAGGTGGTCGCGTAAAGCTTTGTCATTGAGTTGGATCGGACTTCCACGAACTACGTCGACCACAGTGTCGCCCCTACAGGGCTAGGAGTTCTTTTTCAGCCTACCCAGGGCTTCCGCCCTGGGCCACCCTCTGCCGCGCCTATGGCGCTGGTGCATCGTCTTGTCGTCGTTATCGAGCACCTCATAAATAATCCAGGTCAGGTGGCCGAGCACTAAATGCTGTATACTTTTCTCTTCGCCCGGAACTCGCCCTCGAGCTTCCAGCTCTGGCCATCGGCGTCGAGCGATTCGCCGGTCCAGCGGAACGAGTCGTTCGTTATCTCGCTGAAAATCCAGCGGATGGGCGTGCCGTTGGCATGCGTGCCAATCTGCACGATGTCGTTGCCGCTGCGGCGGCCGATCAGCTCGTCGCGGGTGCCGGTCACGCCGTTGATCCAGGTTACACGCCAAGCTTGCAGCGCCGGGTCCCACAGGCGCAGCGTCATGCCATACATGTTGCAGGTCCTGTCGGGCGGCCCGCTGCGCTCTGCGCGCGGCGGCATGATCCAGACATCCTGCACGGCGCGGCCTTCGAGCACCCAGCTCCCTGACGTCAACCCGGTAGTGAAGTACGTCGAGCTCCCAGCTCCCGATGAACCAGCCGTAGATATCGGAGGACTCGGGAATTTCGGGTGAGCGGCCCGAGGCCGCCAGTGCAACGTGAAGTTCATTTCTTTCTTGCTTTTCCTGATTTTGGGCTTCAATTGTTTTCATGTTTAGACTCCTGGAGTTGTTGCAATGAGTTGATTCCTGGGAGCTGTCCCGTGTCTCGTTCACATACGCCGGGCCCATAGCTCCTCATAGATATGCCACTTCGTCTCTTTAAGTTTTTCGGCGCGCCAGTGAAAAGAGTTCCGCTTGATATCAGAAAAGATCCAGCGAATGGGCGCGCCATCGGCCGCCCCTCCCTGCATCACAATCTCGCTGCCGATCTTCTGGCCGGTAAGGGTGCGAACCACGCCAAAGACTGGATCGATCCATGTAACCCTCCACAAATCACTTTTGGCATCGTAAAAGCGAAGGGTCGTGCCATAGATTTTTGCATCTGAATCGCTGCGCTCGGTTTCTCGCCACACGTCCTGAATCGCCCTTCCCGCGAGCACCCAGTGGAAGTGGATCTCTCCTTTATCGGTCGGATGGCTGCCGTCGTCGTGATATTCAACGCCGTTGAATTTCCACGCACCAAGGAACTGGCCGAACAGCATGAGCTTCTCCTGATGCTCGAGGGCTGGTTTTTCCGCCAGCAGTGCGGGAAAGCTGGTCTGTCCAAGGGCGGGAACAAATGCCAGCACGATAAAGAGTGTGAGTGAGCGCATTGTTGTGCCTTGAATCCTCCAAAGAACTCTTCAAAAATTGATTGCACCCTTGCGATATCCTAGGAGTCTTATACGGGCACGCGAGCGAGGAATTCTTGGCAAAAATTGCGGTCGAATTAGAGCAGGCTTTAGGCCAGCGCCGGGTGAACGGCAGCGCGGGCCAGATGTCCGCCCACTTGCTCGCCCAGGGCGGCGGATGGAGCATCACCGATATGGTCTGCACCTCCGGCCCGCAAGACAGGCCTTTTGAAGAGCGCAACACCCACTTCGCCATCGCCATCGTCACCGCCGGCAGCTTTCAGTATCGCGCTTCCAATCATCACGCAAAGGCAGGCGGCGAATTAATGGCTCCAGGGTCGCTGCTGCTGGGCAACGCCGGGCAATGTTTCGAATGCAGCCACGAACACGGCGCGGGAGACCGCTGTCTGTCGTTTACCTACGCCCCGGATTATTTCGAGCGGATCGCGGCCGATGCCGGAATCCGCGGCAGAAGCGCGAATTTCTGCAGTCTGCGCTTGCCACCCTTGCGTGCGCTCTCTCCGCTGGTAGCGCGAGCCTGCGCCGGCTTAACCCAAGCAACCGATTTCCCCTGGGAGGAGCTCAGCCTGCAAATCGCGGCCCAGACGGTGCGGCTCGCTCACGATCTTTTGCCAGATGCCAACGATGCATCGCCGAGTTCCGTGGCGCGGGTTACGCGGACGGTACGCATGATCGAGCGCCGGCGTGATGGCCGGCTTGGAGTTGGAAACCTGGCGCGGGAAGCCGGGCTGAGTCCTTACCACTTCCTGCGCACCTTCGAGCGGCTCACTGGTTTGACACCGCATCAATACCTCCGGCGGGCGCGCTTGCGGGAGGCGGCGACTCGCCTGGTGGCAGAACCCGCGAAGGTGCTCAACATCGCGCTCGATTGCGGCTTTGGCGATGTATCGAATTTCAACCGCGCTTTCCGCGCGGAGTTTGGCGTGACTCCGCGGGGATTCCGCAGGGAAAACCGGGGCCTTTGACCACCGAGGCACAGAGAACACAGCTTTGAGATTAGCTGGGGTCTCTCACTGGCGAAGCTGCTTGAGGTATTCGCTGGGAGTGCAGCCGATGATGGATTTGAAGTCTCGTACAAAGTGCGCCTGGTCGAAGTATCCGAGCTCTTGTGCGAGATCGGCAAAAACCACGGCTTTGCGGGCAGCTTTTTCCTGATGCAGCCGTTCCACCAGCTCGTGCAGCCGATAGACCCTGATCACCCATTTGGGAGTCACGCCGACATACTGATCAAACATCCGTTGCAGCGTCCTCTTGCCGAGATGGAAGCGGGCGACAACATCATCCACAGTCATGATTTGGCGGTTGACACATATTTCATCCACAATCTGACCGGCGAGCACGGCAGTTTCGTCGCGCTGGGGCAGCCGCTGGCGAAGAAAATTTTCGGCAGCGTTGGCCCGCGTGGCGCCAAACTCGAGGCTGAGCACGGATTGTTCAAATTCCTGCGCACTCGAGCCGAAGACATCGCTGAGCGCGATGGAGCGATTGGTGAGCCGGGATAGCGGCGACTTCAGGAAAGGATAGAACCCGCCTGGCCTGAATTTCACCCCGAAGACCTCACCCAGACCTCCAAGCATGTGCGAGGACCTGCCCTTCACTACGCCATAAATCCGTGATTTTCCCTTTTCCAGCCCGAGCTGGACCGAGGGATGAGAAACCGTCTGCGCATTGTAAGGGGCAACGCCGCGCAGGTCCCAACGGATCATCCAAAAATGCTCGACGAACACCCCTACATCAGGGGCGGGAAGACGCCGCAAATAGCGGAATCTTTTTTCGTCTGCACCAAACTTAAGAACGCCTCTTGGTTGCAGGCCGTATGTCTGAGCGATGCGTGATGCCACGTGAGTTAATCCGATTCCGATATTGTCTCATGCTGGACTTGCGGCACTTATTGCTTTGCTCAGCGCGTGGGCAGGATGACCACACCGCATCTGGCGCTACAGCTTGTCGTCGCGTTTTTACAATACTTTGAAACGATGTGCCGTTATCGTGTGTTTCATGGATTGTTATTTTATGAAACAACGCGAAACAAATATGAAGAAGCAATTACGTAACAGAGCCAGTGTCATTGTGGGAATGTGGTTGTGTTTCGGCTTCGTTTCGCCGGCCCACGCACAAACCCATACACAAATTTCGAACCCAACCCCAAAGGAGACGGTCATGACGACCCGCGCAAGTGGAATGTTTGACGTAAAGCTGAACCCGCAGACGTCCTATGAGGAATCCCTGGGCAGAATGTCCATCGACAAGCAGTTCCACGGCGACCTCGAGGCCACCAGCAAGGGTGAGTTTTTGAGCGCCATGGGGAGCGTAAAGGGCTCGGCTGGATATGTGGCCATGGAAAAGGTCAGCGGCACATTGAACGGGCGCAGCGGCACCTTCGTGTTGCAGCACAGCGGCACCATGACACACGGCGCATCGCAGCTAACAGTTACTGTGGTGCCGGACTCCGGCACCGGCCAGCTCGTGGGGCTTGCGGGCACGATGAAAATCATCATCGCCGAGGGAAAGCATTCCTACGAGTTCGAGTACACGATCGAGAAGTAGCAATCAGCATTCAGAATCAGCATTCGGCCTCTTCAAGGGAATCGTTCACCAGGGAATTCCAGAAGGGGCTTTCGCTGACGAGCGCAGTTTACAAGGTAATCATTCATTAGGGGCTGCCCAACAAGAGTAGAACCTTGTAATATATGAGCGCGATGAATAAACGCGATTGCAAAGAAGGCCTCACGCGCCGGGAGTTATTGCGAGTTTCAACGGCGGGAGCGACGGCGTTGGGTGCGGCGCTGGTGCTTCCGGAGTGGGTAGCGGCGGCAGGCACGCCAAAAAAACAGACAGCCGCTCACAAGCAGCCGGCGGCAAGCGCAAATCTCTACTCCGAGCTTTTGAAGACATGGTGCGACGGATTAATCGCGCGGCAGGTGATGTCAATTCACGAACCTGCGCTCTACGGAGGTATCCTGTGTCCGGCCTGCGCGCTAATCCATGGACGCTGCGGCGATGCAGTCTACCCGCTGTTGCGCATGGCGCGAACCACGGGCGACGCCAAATATGTTCAGGCAGCCACGCTTGTACACGAATGGTCAGAGCAGGTAAGCCGGCCCGACGGCAGTTGGGTCAATGACGTGACTTTGAGCCCGTGGAAGGGGATCACGGTCTTTCACACCATCGCCCTGGCGGAGGCGTTGCACCATCACGGCTCGCTGCTCGATGCCGCGACGCGACGGCGTTGGAGGGAGCGTCTGGCGCGGGCGGCGAAATTTCTCGACGGCTTCATGACTATGGAGACGGGGAACATCAACTACCCGGTCACCAGCTCTTACTGTTTTGCCATTGCCGGCCAGGTACTTGAAGACGCACACTATCTCGACCGCGCCCGGCAGATGGCCCATGCCAGTCTCGAATATTTCACTCCCAGCGGTTGGTTGTTTGGCGAAGGTCATCCGCTGACGGCGGTCACGGCCAAGAAGTGCCGTCCCGTGGACCTGGGCTACAACGTCGAGGAGTCGCTGCCCTCCCTGGCGCTCTATGCGACACTCACAAACGACAAGCCAGTTCTCGATCAGGTGATCGCCGCGTTGCGGACGCACATGGAGTTCATGCTGCCCGACGGCGGATGGGACAACAGTTGGGGCAGCCGCAACTACAAGTGGAGCTGGTGGGGAAGCCGCACCAGCGACGGTTGCCATCCGGCATATGTGCTACTGGCGCAACACGAGCCCAAATTTCGTGAGGTCGCGCTGCGCAACCTCAAAATGATGGCGGCCTGCACCCATGACGGTCTGCTTTATGGCGGCCCACACTATTTTGCGCATGGAGAGCTGGCGTGCATCCATCACACCTTTACCCACGCCAAGGCGCTGGCAACGGTGCTGGATCGCGGCGGCCCCGATGTGCAACCCGCTGAGCAGGTGGCTTTGCCTCGCGATGAAGCCTACGGACTGAAAACTTTTCCCGAAATCGGCACCCGGCTTGCAGCGATCGGTGACTGGCGCGCTACCGTCACCGAAAACGATTGGGAATACGTGGAGCACGTGCAGGCCGGCGGAGGTTCGTCGGGCGGGCATGTCACTGGCGGGGCTCTATCGCTGCTGTTTCATCGCGGGCTCGGTCCCATCCTGACTGCCAGCATGACGCAGTACCAGACGATAGAAATCTCGAACCAGCAGGTACACCATGACTATCCGCACATGGAGCTGACTCCGCGTATCGAGTGTGCTGCCGGCGATCGCGTCTACACTAGCGTGAATGACTTCGAAGCTGCGTTAACCGCAAATGCCGCCCCGGAGCAAATTG
>QIAW01000443.1 GCA_003225655.1 Acidobacteriota bacterium | reverse complement strand
GGTTTTTCTTGCAGCGGGATGAAATCGCGGTAAGGCAGCTACACCGGTGCCACGCCTTGATGACTGAAACGCCTTCATCAATTCACGCCAATTTCCAGGGATCAAAAACGACACATGGATGATCGAAAAATTCCCTGGGAAGAGTGGCTTGAGGCATTTTTATCGTCCTAGCCCCTGAGTTGCGAAAAAACACCCATTACTTTGTTACTTTGCAACTGATATCATACCGTACATTTCTTGGAAATTGTCGGTCATCATGGTTGTAACCGCGTTCAAGAATGCGGGAGTTTTGGCATTCCAGGTCTTTGACAAATTTATCTGCCGCAGGGATTCATGGGTTTCCCTCCACCGCGATGGCGGCCGGGGTGTAGCTGCCCGGCCCTTGCACCTCGGAACTGGCTCCCAGCTAGGCCCCCGCCCCAAATCGATTTTCATCAATAAATACGCGGGTCAAACGAGGATCTTAGGCCGGCGACCCCTAGCAGCAAGGGGTACCCCGGCCATTCATCCAAGCTCTCAGCAACAATGCATGTAAACGGCCACGCATGTAAAAAGAATTAGCTCGAAAATGAATAGCCTTTTCCGTGCCAATCTAAGGCCCAGTTTCATTTGCCGCATCTCATCTTCTTCCAAGACCTGTGTGCACCAGGGGCTGCTCGGGTAAAAATGGGGTCAGAATGCCAACCGCAGTCCAAGTTGAAGCTGGCGTGCCGCGCCGGCTCCGCTTATTTTGCCGAAGTTACTCGAATTCACGCTCGTGTTTGGGTTGTCCAGGTTCACGAAGTTGAATGCGTTGGTCATCTCCATCCGGAATTGAAGCTTCGTCCGCTCAGTGATATTGAAGGTACGCAGGAAAGCGACATCGATGCTCTTCGCTCCCGGTCCCTCGAGGGTGTTCCGGCTCGAATTGCCAAAAAATGTGCCGGGTACGGGTTGCACAAACGCCGCCGTGTTAAACCATGTTTCCCGCACACCACCGTTATCTACGCCCGTGATTCTTCCGCGGGAGCGGTGAGGATCAAGCACTGGATCAATGCCGAACACCACGTTGGGGCGGTCTCCTGAACTGGAACCGTCAAAATTGTTGTCCACTCCCGACGTGATATTGAGCGGACTCCCGCTGCGCAGCGTGGAGATTGTCGAAAGAGTCCATCCATTGGCGACTGCGTTGGCGATTCGGCGCCACCCAGTCGCCGGCGGCAGATAGTCAATTTGCCAGATGGTGGTAATGACGGCGGTGTACCATTAAGAATTAGACGGGCAATCGTATCTGTGACACAAATCCCACATCCCATGGTGTTTTNNNGGTCTTGCTGAAGGTGTAATGGCCCCTTACGGAAAAGCCATGAGACATCCGCTTCTCACCCGTTACCTGGAGTCCGTGATATCCACTGCTGACCATTGACTTAATCATGGTGATAGATCCCAGCGTTCCCGGTAAGATCGGCCGGCGCGTATTGATGTTGGCGGTGGTCGGCGTGGCGATTCCCAGGCGGGCAAGATCTACCGGATTCAAGGTCGGATAGTTTGCGTCGAATGCCAGGGGGGCATCATGGCCGAATGACCCCACGTATCCCACCGTGAAATTGATGGTGTTCGTCACCTGTCGTTGAATAGAGAGATTCGCATTGTAGCTGTACGGCCACTGAAAGTGGGGGTCAATGGGGAAGATTAGCGCGGGTAATGGTGAGAATGGAGCCCTAGGATTGAAGACAATCGGAAAAGGATCCCCCCCGGTGAGGTTGCCATAGATGTTGGAGAGAGACTTGATATTGTTGAGGGTCAACCGGGCGCCGAAAGGCTGGTGGTCCGCGGGCTGGTTCCATATGTTTGCGGACATGGTGCCGTAGAAGAGCCCGGCGCCACCTCGAATTGCCGTCTTTCCATCGCCAGTCACATCCCAGGCAAAACCTAACCGGGGAGAAAAATGGGCCTTGCGGGCAGGAATCAGTCCCCGAGGAACCCCCCGATCTCCCGGAAAGAGCACTCCCAGAGGGGCGAAGGGATCCACGGTGGATTGCACTCCCTGCTTGAACGTTATCGCCTGATTCTGCGTATCAGTCGGGGGGAGCTGAATGTCGTAACGCAACCCAAGGTTCAAGGTGAGCCTGGGAAGGACTCTAAAATCGTCGTTCACGAAGGCGCCCCAATACCATGTGTTGTCCGCCTTGGATATGGGCTGATCCTGTTTCAAGCTGAGGGGAATCCCCAGCAGGAAATCGGCAAAGGCATTGCCGGTTTTAGTGCCGGCTGGCAGCTTGGTGCCGCTGGCGGCCCTGGTCTTACTGCCGTCGAAAGTAAATATGCCAAAGTTATCCAGTAATGAAAACTCGCCTAACTTATCCAGCGATCCCTCAGCCCCGAATTGGAGCGAATGACGGCCTCGGGTCATGCTGATTACATCTTTCGCGATGTAGGTCTGGCTGCCCGCGAATGGGCCGGGAATTGTAATTGACCCGCCAAGCCTGAAAAATCCGTTCACGGTGATGCCGGGCGGCGAGGGGATGCCCTGAAGATCGAAGGTAGAGCCCAGACTATGCAGGGGGTTGATCGCCGGGAGATTGGTCCTGACAGCGATGTTGCGAACATAGTTGACCCGGACCTGGTTGAAGATGGTCGGGGTGATCGTCCACGTATCGCTCGCCGTGAGATTGTGCTGGCTGAAGCGAGTGGCCTGCCTCACCCAACCGGGGATATCACCTTGAGGAATACTCGATGAGCCCTTGGGATGAAAATAGCTTACCGACAACTGGTGCCTGGGGGTGAGGGAGTGATCGACCTTTACCAGGTACTCATTGGTATCGGTGCTGGTCTGGGGAAAGCTCAGCAACTGGTCGCCGAGGTTTGGCGATGGAAGGAACTTTAGAAGACCAACAGCCACAGGGTCGAACCGGTTGGCTGGAATCACGTTTCCAGGAAAAACGTTCGCCGGATACTTGGCCGTGCTGGCGGGATCGATAATCTGGGTTGGGCTGGAACCCGTCAGCAGGGCTGAGAAG
Organism: Acidobacteriota bacterium; assembly: GCA_003225655.1. Taxonomy (GTDB): domain Bacteria; phylum Acidobacteriota; class Terriglobia; order Terriglobales; family Acidobacteriaceae; genus QIAW01. The sequence continues at coordinate 3,772 of QIAW01000443.1, read as the reverse complement.
TCGCCGTTCAGTTCGGCAGCGGTTGGGAGCGTACTCGTGGTGGCGTTGGTAACCAACTGCCGCAGACCGGAGAAGCTGGCGAAGAAGAAGGTGCGATCGTGGTGAATCGGCCCACCGATGGTGGCGCCAAACTGATTGCGGCGCAGAGGTGGTTGGTGTTTCGTTGGGCTAAGACCCCAGGGGCGCGCATTGAGCGCATCATTGCGAAGAAACTCGAAGAGCGACCCGTGCAGGCTGTTGGTTCCCGATTTGGTTACTAAGTCAATGACACCTCCAGAATACCTTCCATATTCCGCGCTGTAGTTGTTGGTGATGACGCGGAATTCCTGGATAGCGTCAGGATTAGGCGCTGCATTTCCAGTGCCTCGATATCCGGATGTATTCAGACCACCGTCGAGAAGGTAGCCCGTCTGTCCGCCTAAATCTCCCGAAAGACTGTTCTCGCTGCCATTGATTCTGTTTTTTTGCTCGGGGAAACCGAGGGTATTGTTGCTGGTAGAGTCTTGCACGCCAGGGACCAGGCTCAAGAAAGAGTACGCATCGCGATTGACGAGCGGCAGATTTTGAATCTCCTGGGTGCCGACGTTGGTGCCGACGCTGGAATTTTGAACATTTACAGGAGAGGCATCTCCCACCACGGTAACTGCGGTATCCACCGCCCCCGGCCGAAGCACCGCGTGGACCCGCGCATTACGTTCTACCGAGAGTACGATGCCACTCTGTATGGAACTTCGAAAACCCTTGGCGCGAACTTCCAGCTTATAGGTGCCCACCGGTAGAAATGTGATGCTATATTCCCCGGAGTTGTTCGTCCTGGTGCTTCTGGAAACGCCGGTCTCCGTATTGGTTACTACCACGTCGGCGCCGGGAATTGCAGCCCCGGTTTGGTCCGTCACTGAACCGGACATAGAGGCGGAGGCTATCTGTGCTGAGACAGGTGTCGCTGCCAGCAATATAAAAGCTAGACTTAAAGATCCTAGTAGGCAAAACAGGCAGGCCACTCTCGGGGTCATGTTCATGGTGCTCTCCTTGGAAAGTTAAATTGAAACTTTTTTTGCGATCTGTAACGTAGTGCCGGGGAGTTTCGGCCACGCTGGAGCAAGAGCGTATAGCCAGGCTACATGAGCAAACAAGGCTAGACTCAGAGATTTTCGATAGTCACGTTACTCTCATGGAGAAGTCATTCCTATTCAATAGGTTGGCGGCATTTGCCGCAGATTTGAGAATCCAGCTCTATCTAAGCCATGAGATAATCCGCTTATGGCTGGAGCGAAAACGCTGCCAAAGGAGCCCGGGCTCGATGACCCTCGACGAACGCTATTGCGGCGCGTGGCAGCCAGTGAATCCTTTGCTAAGTCCCCCCGCTTGAGGGAGCTGCTCATCTATCTCACGGAATCTGCTCTCCGGAACCCGTCTTCGGCGCTCAGCGAGCAGCAAGTCGGTGCAGCGGTTTTCAATCGGAAGGAAGATTACGATACTGGCTACGATTCCATCGTGCGCGTCCAAGTATCTGAGGTACGGAAGCGGCTGAAGTACTATTTTCTTTCCGAGGGGTTGCACGAGCCGTTGGTCATGGAAGTCCCCAACCGTTCGTACCTCCCTGTCTTTACCTCTCGAGAGAACTTAGAAATTGTCCAGGAAAAGGATGCCCCTGCTACCTTTGAGACGACGCATGACTTCGCTTTAGCTACCACCACAGCACAGGATCGGTTTCTTTTCCAGTCTCAGGCTTCGCCCCGGCCGAAGCCAGTGGCACGGTTAACGTTGTTAGCCGGGCTAGCTTCCCTTTTGGGTGTTGTAATCGTGCTCTGCGGCTGGCTTGCTTACGAAAACACGCGGCTCCGTAGAGCGTCTGCCGAGACCAGGCCTTTTCTGAGCCAGTTTTGGAAACAGTTTCTTCAGAATGGCACGCAAATTGAGGTTGTTCCGTCTGACATTTCCCTCATTGACATTACAGACGTGCTAGGGCGTGCTGTGTCTTTAAAGGAGTATTCTGATCCTAAATACCCAAGCCCAATGATCGAGCACATCGCAAAGGACCCTAAAATCCGCTATTTCTGGGGAAGAACAGCGAACTGGGGAGGCATAACGCCTTTCGATGCGCCGGTTCTCAATGATCTTTCCTCGCTTTTGGGGCACTATCAAATTCCATTTCAGGTCGTCTCTCCACGAACAATGCGGGCAGATTTAGATTCTCCCAGCAGCATCATTTTACTCGGGCCACAACGCGCCAACCCGTGGGTGGAGATGTTTGAAGGTCGTATGAATTTCAGGTACCAATTTGACGACACAACGCGGCGAGGAACCATCATCAATGCATCTCCTGAGCGAGGAGAAAAAACCTCCTATCCCATCGAAAACGCGGGAAGGGGAGGATATGCGGTGGTTGCCTATTTACCAAAGCCGGATAAAGCGGGCAACGTGCTGATCCTGTTCGGCGGAAACCTTAGAACCATTGACGGAGCTGGATACCTTGTAACCGATGAAGCTGCCATGGCCAAGCTCTATTCCACTCTGGGAAGCCGTCCTGCCGATCGGATCCCCTATTTTGAGGTCCTTTTAGAAAAAAAACCTACTGCGCGAAATTATGAGATCATCGCATACCGAAGGATAAAGGACCAGTAACGGACCGGCGCTGGGGTCAATGTAAGATGGCCTTCCGATTCATCGTTCGGCGAATTCTGCGCTTGAGGTAATTTCCATTGAAATCGTGGGGCCCAGAAGTGCGTTGTCTCACTTCTTTTAAGCGTGGTCTTGCGGTGTACCATTAAGAATTAGACGGGCAATCGTATCTGTGACACAAATCCCACATCCCATGGTGTTTTCCAGCGCCCGCGTTCTCGAATTCGAGACGCTGCGCGAACTGCTGAACGCCTATGCTTCATCGGAGTTGGGCCGCGCCAGGATTGCCGAACTCCAGCCAAGTTGCGATCATTGCTGGATAACCGGCCAGCAGCAGCTTGTGGCTGAAGTGTTGCAATTCCTGCGCGGTGGCGGGCACTTTGATTTTTCCGGCTTGCTCGGCCCCACAGCCCTGCTGGAAAAGGCTCATATCGCTGGCGCAGCCCTGGAAACGTTGGAAATACGGGACCTGATTGTCCTGATTGACCGGGCCGCACAGTGGCGTGAGATCGTGCTCAGGCCGCCTTCAACCATGAAGGTGGAATGGAAGGCCATAGCGGTACTCTCTTCCGGCATCGCGGATTTCACTGCTCTTCTTCGTTTCTTCCATCACAAGATCTTGCCCGATGGCACTCTCGATGATCGCGCGTCGCCCGAGCTGGCACGTATTCGGCGCGAGGTGGAAAAACAAAAGCGCGCGATCCAGGACGCCTTGCGCGGATATCTGCGGCGGCTCTCCGAAGGCGGCGCGGTGCAGGATGAGCTGATCACCATCCGTGGAGAGCGTTTTGTCATTCCCGTGAAGGTAGAGCAGAAGCGCCGGATCAGCGGCGTGATTCACGGCGCCAGCTCAAGTGGGCAGACGGTCTTTGTGGAACCGCTTGAAACCATCGAGCAGAACAATGAATTGGTCCGCCTGTTGGAAGAGGAACTGGCAGAGGTCCATCGCATTCTGGTGGAGATGACCGCACAAATCGGGCAGAACGCGGTTGAAATTGCGGCGGCGGCCTCTGTGCTTGCTGAGCTGGAACTGCAGTTCATCAAGACCCGCTTCGCCCAGGACTACGAGTGTGTGGCCCCCACGTTGGTGGAACATGGGGTCGTGCTCGAGGGAGCCCGCCATCCACTGCTGGAACGCAATCTAAGGACG
>QIAW01000058.1 GCA_003225655.1 Acidobacteriota bacterium | reverse complement strand
GCAATCTCCATGATTTTTGAATTTCGAAAGCCTTCGTAACGGATCTTCGAAACCATTTCCAGATCGACTTTTTCATCCTGTGCCGCGGAACTGGCAACCAGTACAAAACTGATAACGACGAGAGAGGCGATAGACCGCTTCAACATTGGCGACTCCTTCGGTGAGGAAAATGCAAGGGAGAGAAGTTTAAACGCAAGAGAAACAATGGTCAAACCCGTTTTGCGAGAGGGTAAACGTTATTTCGTTTCAAATTATGACACCAATGTTTGCGATGGTGAAACACAGGAAGCGACTTCCCATCGTGGCAGGTCGATCAGCTTCCAATCGCTATCGTTGTAGCTGACGCGCCCGGCAGGAATGAAGTTTCCCGTTTTGGCAAACGTGCCCGATCGGCCCGAAACCAAGGTCCTTGAGCACAAGGAGTACTCCATATTGAGAGAATGAATTTTCCACTACAGCCTCATACATGGCATAAGCAACGTTGCGATAAGAAAAATGGCCTGCCGGCGTGGTGCGCAGCTCAGAGATATAGAGAGCCTCGGCAAAATCCATCTTGAAAAGCGTGCGCTTGCGGTAGGCCATGGGCAGCACATACACGGCGGTTGTGGCGCCGTGGCTCTTGGTCAGAGCGGCAGCAGCTTCCGCGGCACGGTGCATGGTCTGCTGATAGCGCGGCTCCAGGCCCGCAGAGATCACCTCCGCCGGCGTGTCGTATCCATGCGCAGCCGTGAATTCCTGGCCAATCTGGATGCAGCGCCGGTGGCGGTGCATATCGCGGAAGCCGCCCACATCCATCAGGATGTCGAAGCGAAACTTCTGTCCTGCTGAGAAAGCCCGTAGCAACTCGTCATGTTTGCCACGGTGTTTGGCCCCCAGCGCGATTATCTCTTCCCGTCGTCCGGCGCTCAGGCCTTGCACCTGCTCGCGGATCTGCCGGTAAGAATAATGGCTGTGCTCATAGAGAAGCGTCGCAGACAACTCGACTTCGAAGGGCTCATCCTCCAGCAGATCGACTGCCTTGCCGGAAGAGATCTGGACATTGCCCATCATCTCGACGGCCGCTTGACGAAGCTCCTGGCGCGTCGAAATCTCATACTGGCACGGGTCCGCGTACTTCACCAGCGTGGGTGCTACGCGAACGTCTTTCAGCAAAGTCTGCCGCGCGCGCGCCGCCAGCTCCGGATTGCTCGCATTGATCTCCTCCACCAGCGCGCTCCATGACTCCTGGTTGGCGTTGTACGCCGGTTCGCTGGCTGCCTGCTTCAAAAGGCGTCCCAGGGTTTGGACCTCAGGATACTCACTCGACAGCAGCCGTGAGACCTGCGTCTCCAGCGTGCGCGCATTCATCCTTGAGCGTTCGTTCATAAGCCTCCTGCTTCATCTCTTCCGGCTTCGGAGTGCGCTCTGCCAGCCATCGCCACATTCCTTCCGAGAGAGTTTCATACTCAGCAAAAAGAAATTCGATGGTCTCTTGGTAGAGCTGCAGCGCGGCAGAATCGGCGCCGAAATCGGGAATATAGTAGCCGCTCTTGCGAAAATCCTGGTAGCGCGTCGAACGCTCCTGGCCGTCCCAGCGTTGTTCATCCACCAGGATGATGGCCGCAATCATGGAAAGCTTTTCGATGGCGAAGGCAATGTGTGCCAGGTCGGCAATCGAGCGATGACCATACTGAAAATAAAATGTGTTGAGAAATTTTTCCGCCTTCTGCTCGTTGATCTCGCTCAGCGATTCTTTCATCGAGAGCGCCGAGCGTGAATACTTGGCCATGGCGTAGGCCTGCACCTCGGGTTCAGCGCCATACACGGCATATACGTTGGTGGCGGGCTGGTGATTGTTCGACGAGGGTTTCTGGTCAGACATGGCTATCAGGGAATGGTAGCAGCACTCAGTGACCGGCCAATCTGGTATTTATCGAATAGCGCATCGCCTGACGTCTACCGTCTTGGATCATGAGACAACAAGCTTAGATCATGAGACAGCAAGCGAATTGTTATTAGAATTAGCTTTTGTAAAGATTTGTATTTTCATTGCTCGTAATTACAAAAGTAACTTCCCCTCTCGAAGAAAATACGGTATAACTATGTATTCATTCATACATGCTGAATCGCCCTATTATCTCGCTCGTTGTTGCCGGACTATTGTTATTTTGCGGCGCTTCCATTGCTTCAGCCCAGGCTGAAGTGAGCGGCTTTGCCAATACATCGTTCCCTTCTGTGATTTTTTCCTCACAAACCGCCTTGCCGCGCATGGCGCCCGAACTGGCGCTCGCGACCTTTGGGCAGCGGGCCGATCACCAGTTTAACGAGCTGCCTTCTTATTCCGCGGTAACCCGCATTACCGCCGAGCTGCCACAAAGCAAGCAGCGCGGAGTCTTTGAACTGGAGCGCCGCTATGCCGCTCCCAAGACGCTGCAATTTGTTCCTGTGCAGTTCTCCGGTGATGGTTTCGTGAAGCACAATGTCATCAACCGCCTACTGCAGCAGGAAGTGGACCGCACCGAAAAACAAGATGGCGCTCAAACCGCGATCACCGAGCGCAATTACAAGTTCACCTACAAGGGCGAGTCGGAAATTGACGGCCGTCCGGTGCACGTATATTCGGTAAAACCGCGGACCAATGTCCCCGGCTTGTTCAAAGGCCATGTTTATCTGGACGTTCTGACCGGCGCCATGTTGCGGGCGGAAGGCAAGCTGGAAAAGTCGCCTTCGTTTTTCATCAAGAAGATTGATTTCGTGACCGACTACGCCGATATGAATGGATTCTCTCTGCCCATTCACATTCACTCGGTAACAGATGCCCGCATCATCGGCTGCGTGGTCATGGATATCTCCACCACCGGGTACAGCTTCGAGGGTAATCCCGCGAGCCCCGCCCTTGTAACTCCGGCTCTCATTCCCGCGGCTTCAACCGGCAGCGGCTCCCCCGTCTCGCTCACTCCCACTCCAATAGAAACCATCAGCACCGAATAAGATTCTATCGCCCGAGCATGGGCTTTAAAGCTTGCAAAAAAGCTTAGGCCGAAATTCGCGCAACGGCCGGAATAAAGCAAACTTTCAAAAAATCCCGCGGCATTCATTTCACCTCGAATGTCTTCTCATAGGTGAATGAGCTGTTCCCGTTGTTGTCGGCAATCTGATACTGCAAGGTATAGGTTCCCGGTTTCGTCTCCGGCGGCAGATCCAGGTATCCATTCACAACAAGAAAGAAATTCGCTGGGTGATAAGCAAACACATCATTCAAGCTCTCCCAATCGGGTTTATTCAGCAGAATACTGCCATCGGGCCCGGCGAGCTTGTAGGCAATGTGCAGGTTCACGCGGTCATCCCGGAACTGCATTCCCAGCAGGCGAAAGCTGTAGTACACGCTTTCGCCGGTGTGATACTCCGGCGGAGAGATGGGCTCACCCTGCTTGCTGCGCATGAAGTGAAAGTCGCGGACCTCAAGCTTCATGGCCGCGAGCACGGGTGACGGATTCTCCACGGTAAAGGCGGGAGCAAAATCGCCCACGGCATTGCCCACGTTGTCCTGGACATGAATGTTGAGCTTATAGATGCCGCTTGGGGCGAACGGCGGCAGATGGATCTGGTAACTCGCGCGGATCGGCGCACCCGCGCCCTTGGATTCTCCCGTAACTGTGTTCTCCCACGGGTGGTCCAGCGCCAGCCCGTTAGGGTCGGTGCAGATCACGCGGATCGCCACCGCGATGTTGCCTTGAGGGTTGGCGCCATAACCTGCCAGTTCATACTTGGCATTAACGTCGTCGCCCACTTTGTAGACTGACGTTGCTCGCGGCGCTCCACTGGCGCCGTCGGTGAAGGCAAAGTTCTGCAGCTTGAGATTGCTGGGCGCTGCCGGAAGACCGGCGGAGCCGCTCTGCGCTCCACGCGCTCCTGAATCAATCGTGCCTCCCGCGCCGGTCACAATGCTGACGGTGATGGAATGCATGTTGCGGTATTGGCGGTAAAACTGCCAGCCAATCGCCGCGAGCGCGGCCAGATAAAATATCACCCCTGCCAGGCTAAACAGGAT
>QIAW01000060.1:7872-17011 GCA_003225655.1 Acidobacteriota bacterium | reverse complement strand
TTACGATGTGGGCATGGACTTCCCATTTGGGGAATTGAATCAGGCGCGAAACTGGACGGAATTCCGCCATGCCTTGCGCCACTTCACGATCCCCAGCCAGAACGCGGTTTACGCCGATGTGGATGGACATATCGGGTACCAGAGCACCGGGGTGATTCCCCTGCGCCGCTCCGGCGATGGCGCTTTACCGGTCTCCGGGGCTGACGACCGCCACGCATGGACAGGCTACATTCCGTATGACCAGATGCCCAGCGTGTATGATCCGCCGACGGGCATTCTGGCAACGGCAAACGGACGCATTTCACCCGACCGATATCCGTATTCCATCAGCACCGAATGGGGCCCGCCCTACCGCACGCAGCGCATCTATAGCGTGCTGGAGTCGGGAAGTAAATTTTCGGCCTCCGATATGCTGTCTCTGCAAACCGACATTTACTCGGATTTTGACAAGTTTTGTGCCGAGCAATTCGTTACCGCTCTTGACCACTCGCCGGCGGCCTCGAGCCGCGCGCGCGAGGCGGCAGAGATCATGCGCTCGTGGGACGGACGGCTGACCACCAATTCCGCGGCAGCCACGATCTTGAGAGAGTTGCTGCTCGGACCCCATTCGGACGATTACAGTTGGCCCAGCGCACCGGTTGCGTGGGAAACCCTGCTGAGTCGGCGTCCTCAATACTGGCTGCCAGCGGACTTCCACAACTATGACGAACTGTTAACGGCAGCCGTGCAGGAGGCGATCACGGCAGTCGATGCGCCCCGCAACCTGGCTGCATGGGAGCGGGGATGGGCCTATCCTCTGGAGATTCAGCACCCCGTGTTTGAAAAGATCCCAATAGTGCGCTGGTTCTCGGGACCAGGGCGGGTGAAACAATCGGGAGGCTCGTGGACCGTGAAGCAAGTAGGAAGAAGCTTTGGCCCCTCCGAGCGCATGACGGTCGACTTAGCCAACCTCGACCAGTCTACGCTGAATGTTGTGACCGGAGAGTCAGGGCAGTTACTAAGCCGGAATTACATGGACCAGTGGAAGGCGTGGTACGAGGGGCAGACATTTGTGCTTCCGTTTACCAGGGACGCCGTGGAGCGCGCCGGTGTGCACAAGTTGAAACTCATGCCGAAATAGCCCTTAAGCTGTTAGCTCTTGGCCCTTAGAATCCTTCCTAGCAGGTTGCTGAAAAACGCTCTATGGGCATGAAGACGTGTCAGGGCACGGATTCATCCGTGCCGCTAAGCTGTTGACAATAAACAACACCGATCTGCCGAAGGCATGCGCGTAGCAAAGCGGAGCGCACAAAATAAACGTTTTTCAGCAGCCCGCTAGAAAACTTCTTTGACATCAACGGCCTTGCCCACGATGTCAATCTGGGTCTGCTGCAGACCATTAGTGGTGGTGTCGTAGATACGCAGCTCCCCGCCCTCACAAACGTAAACCACGTTGCGACTGGGAATTGGTTCGATTCCAGTTATGTCCCCCGGCAAAGGGGCTCCCGATGGCCCCAGGTAGGTCGCGTGAATAACCGCCGTTGCAGGGTTCGAAACAGTGTCATAGATAGAAAGGCAGCCTTGGGATACATTCGAGCAGGCACGGGCACCAATGAAGAGTTTGCCGTTGCTGCCCAGTGCGATTCTGTCATGAATGCCGTCGCTGATGGGTACGCCGTTTGGGGCTCCTGATGGGTTGGTGATGGTCAACCCGCTCGCATTGATCACATTCAACCATCCACCGCTTGGAAGTGTCCCCAAGCCCGTTGGGCGTGTTCCTGCTACGTACAGAGTTGTGCCATTCAGTAATGCAATACGGGCAGCAGTAATCGGCATGCTGGTGCCCATGATGGTTTGCGTACCCACAGACAGAGAGGAAACGCTGGCAGCGGTTCCCCCACATTCCGGACCACAATTGAGAACGTAGGCCGTCGAATCATCGCTGGTGAATACAGCGAAGACAGGCCGGTCAAAGCCAGGGACCGGTGACGGGCCAGCAGCGGTATTGCCGGTGTTGATAATCGAGACCTTATCAGAATCATCGGCGAATACCAGCAGCGTACTGCCATTATGGCTCAGCACCAGGCCGCGGGCGCCGGGAACAGAAACCACAGTTGCGCCGGCCGCTAAATTGTTGGTGTCGAAGATCTCGACCGCTCCCGCCAGGGTTGCGCCGCTGGCAATGGTGTTTCTTTCTGCAACGAAGACAAAGCGATCATCGGATGAAATGGCAAAGCTCTCGGTAGCACTGCGCAAGGCAAGACTGCTTTTTGCGGTTTCGGCAGTGTTATCGATGACGACCAGACTGTTGGAGCCGCTGCTGTAAACAACAGTCTGCTTTTTGTCCTGACTCTCTACCATCTGAGTGGGGGCCGAACCGCCGTTGATACTGCTGGCCGAGAGAGCGTCTTTGGCGGCATCCACAATGTGGACCACGCCTCCTGTCTGATTCGAGACAAATGCCCGCTTGGCAATCTTGCTGGCAGGGGTGGTGGGGGTGCTGCTTGAATACTTTTTTCCGCAACCAACCCAAAAAGCGACAGCGACAACACACACTAAAAGAGCGATTCGCCTCACATTGACTCCCCAAGATGATGACTAAGGAATATGCCGAACCTTGCGATTATAACAAGAGCAGCTATTAGCCATTCGCTCTTAGCGATTAGCTTCAAAATCAAAACGCCGCAGATAAACGCAGATGAACGCTGATTTTTCAGGATTCCAGCAATGGAATGCAACAAAGACGCCAATGGAGGGGACCTATCGGCTCAAGACAAAACAAATCAGGATGAGAATTGACGGATACGATATTCTTACATCATGTCCTCGGATTTCCTAAAGCGGTTGGCCGCGGGGCCCATCCTGTGCGATGGGGCCATGGGCACCCTGTTGTATGCCAAAGGGTTTTTTATTAACCGGTGTTATGACGAACTGAACCTCTCGCAGCCCGACCTGATTCGTAGTGTCCATCAGGAGTATCTGCAGGCTGGCGCTGAAGTTATTGAGACCAACACTTTTGGAGCGAACTCTTTTCGGCTCGCCCGGCACGGCTTTGGTGATCGCGTGCATGACATCAACCTGGCCGGGGCCAGCCTGGCGCGGCAGATTGTCACCAGGAAAGAGACTGACCAGACTTTTTTTGTTGCTGGTTCGGTGGGGCCGCTGGGCGTTCGCATTGAGCCTCTGGGAAAAACCTCGCTTGAGGAAGCCCGCGCGGCCTTTCGCGATCAGATTGCCGCGCTGGTTGAGGGTGGTGTCGATGTTATTTTCTTCGAAACATTTACCTCGTTAGAAGAAATCCACCAGGCCATTCTGGCGGCGCGCGAGGTTGATAGCGCTATTCCTGTGGTAGCCATGGTCACCATTGACGAAGAGGGCAATTGTCTCGATGGTTCCAGTCCCGAAGCTTTTGGGGCCAGGCTCACCGAGTGGGGAGCCGATGTTGTGGGCTGCAATTGCAGCGTGGGGCCAGCCGTAATGCTGGAGGCCATTGAGCGAGTGCGCCGGGTCACTGCGCTGCCTCTTGTCGCACAGCCGAACGCCGGTCCGCCACAATCAGTGGAAGGACGCAATATTTATCTCTGCTCTCCTGAGTACATGGCCAGCTACGCACGCAAGCTGGTTGCCGCAGGAGCGCAAGTCGTAGGCGGATGTTGCGGCACCACGCCGGAGCATATCCGCTCGATGAAGGCGGCGCTGCGGGTGGGTTCAGCCAAAGGCACCGGCTTCCAGGTGGTCACAGAGGCGGCCAAAAAAGTTGAGATCGTGGTGCCTCCGCTCGAACAGCGCTCGCGCCTGGGCGCCAAGATTGCGAGCGGCGAGTTTGTGACCATGGTAGAGATTGTTCCGCCTAAAGGCATTGATGCCACCAAAGAGATTGAAGGGGCGCGTTATCTCAAGTCGCTGGGAATTGACGTCATCAATATTCCTGACAGCCCCCGGGCTTCGGCGCGTATGAGCAATCAGGCGCTTTCCATCCTGATCCAGCAGCAGGTAGGGGTGGAGACCATTCTGCACTACACCTGCCGTGATCGAAACGTGCTCAGCATCCAATCGGACCTGTTAGGCGCGGCCGCGGTAGGACTTAAAAATATTCTGTGTGTCACCGGCGATCCGCCCAAGCTGGGAAACTATCCGGATGCTACCGCGGTGTTTGACGTGGATTCCATCGGGCTGGTCAACATTGTCCACAATCTGAACCGAGGTCTGGATATCGGAGCCAACGCAATCGGCGGAAAAAACGGTACCGGCTTTGTGGTCGGCGTGGGCGCCAACCCAGGTGTGCTCAACCTTGACGAAGAGGTCAGACGCTTCGAATATAAAGTTGAGGCGGGAGCGGAGTTGGCCATCACCCAGCCGGTCTTCGACGTGACGCTGCTGGAAGTCTTTCTGCGGCGCATTGAGCACTGCCGCATCCCAGTCATTGCCGGCATCTGGCCGCTGGTCAGCCTGCGCAATGCCGAGTTCATGAAAAACGAACTGCGCGTTTCTGTTCCTGACTCCATCATGAAAAGAATGGCGGCAGCCGCCAACGCAGACGCCGCCCGGGCCGAAGGTGTCGCCATTGCGCGCGAGATGCTGCTGGCCGTGCACGAGGTCGTGCAGGGTGTACAGCTCAGCGCGCCGCAGAGCCGCTACAGCTCAGCGGTAGAGGTGCTGCAGGCACTCGAAGACGGGCCAAAGGCGAATGTGCAAGTGGGGTCTTAATCCTGAAGATGCAGCTTGCTGGTGTGAGCCTTGGCAGCTTCGGAGATGTTCCACCCTGATGCTCCAATGCGTCAAACTGAACCACGGCTCACAATTGCAGAGATGAAAGTTTTACAAATTTTCCTGCTTCAGCAGTTTAGCTTTGGGCATAGAATAAGCCCATTGGAGTCTTGGATTGCCTAAGTTTGAAGAGTGTCTCGCCCGGCTGGAAAAAATCGTGAATGAACTCGAAAAAGGCGAACTCCCGCTGGAAAAAGCCCTGGCACTATTCGAAGAAGGCGTGCAACTCTCAAATTCGTGCCGCAAAGAGCTTGACGAGGCCGAAGGCAAGATTGAAATTCTGATGAAGCAAAACGGAAAGTTGCAAGCGGAGCCGTTTGAAAGCCGCCCGGCCGAAGCAGTCTCAAAGAGTTAACAATTCAGCGTTCCCTTAGTTGAAGCCTCCGGCGATTTGCCGGAATGAAATTTTCACCCGCCGTGAAAACGGCCCAGCTTTCTCAAGGTGAATCGTTATGAAGCCACTGAACCTTGTTCTTGCGCAAGCAGATGCCCAAAATGCCGTGCTCCTGGCTGAAAACCTGCAAAGCCATTTCAAAGGAGTCTCTCTGGCCCGCGATTTTGAAGAAATCCGGCGCGCTGTCGTACAGAATCGCGCTGATGTGGCCGTAATCGATCTGGAAATGGCATCGCTCTCGGCAATTGATCAACTGCGGCGTGAGTTCCGCAACCTGGAAATTGTCTGTACCCACCGTCTCGCGGATGAGCGCCTGTGGTCGGCTGCGCTGGGTGCGGGCGCTATCGATTGCTGCCATCCGTCGGATGTGCGTGGAATTGTTCTGGCCGCCAATCGTACAGCCATTATGGCGCGCACCACGGCGGCCTGAAGGTACTGCTCAGATTTGGCCCGGAGAATGATATGGAAGGGGTCTGAGTCCCCGAGCTATTACGTTTTGAAAACGAGGCCTTGCCCGATGGCAAGGCCTTTGTTGTCTTCAGGCGGAGCGTTGCATGAGAACTGACCTGATTTCGACTTGGTCGAAGGTGCAGGTGCGCGGGTCTTTGTCGGGACGCCAGCGCAGAAATTTTGTGCCGTGGCGGAAGCGTGCGCCGCTAAAGTGATCGTACTTTATCTCGCAGACCAACTCCGGCTTGAGTGGCGCCCACTCGGCCGAGCGTTCGCTAGACCAGCGGCTGGGTCCGCCGGGAGCATTACCGGTAAATCCTTGCCCGCCGATCTTGGATTGAAGAACTTTCTTCAGCTTCTTTCGTTCTTCGCCGCTGAAGCTGGAGCAAAATCCAACGTGATGCAGCAAGCCATCGGCGCCGTAGAGTCCCAGCAAAAGCGACCCAACCGCTCGGCCCTTCGATGCGTAACGAAAGCCGCCGACCACACAATCGGCGGTGCGCATGCGTTTGATCTTCACCATGGCGGTGCGCTCGCCGGAGCGATAAGGAGCGTCGAGTCGCTTGGCCAGCACGCCGTCGCATCCACGGATCGCCCAGTCGCGATACCAAATTTCCGCCTGGGAATAGTTTGCCGTGGCCGGAGACAGGCTCAGGTGAGGCGACTTAGGAAGTTCGTTTCAGCGCGGCGTTGCGCTAGCGGAAGCATTACCAGCGACTTCCCTTCTTCGTTCACAAGCAAATCGAAGACAACGAGGGTGCTGGGCGTTTCCTGCGCCAGGCGGCGAATGCGGCTGGCCGCGGGATGAATGCGCTGCAAGAGTTCATCAAAGTGCAGCACGCCATCACGTTCGATGATGATCTCACCATCGAGAACGAATTTTTCTGCGGGCAGCGCGGCTAACGTGGCAAGCAGTTCGGGGAAATAACGGCCCAGTGGCTGTCCGCTCTTGGATTGCAACAGGACTCGCTCTCGCTTGCGGAAGGCAAGGCAGCGGAATCCATCCCACTTAGGCTCGTATTGCCAGCCTTCACCGCGCGGAATTTCATTGACCGGTTTCGCCTCCATGGGAGGATACGGCGGGCGGATGGGCAATTGAATCCTGGGAAAAGGCCGCTCCAGCGACCGCGGGGCTATTGCCCCCTCAGCGACTTTGGCGGTGCCGCTCTTTGTCTTTTTCGCCCTTTGGATTCTCGTCTTTTGATTCTTAGCCGGCATTCCTAAGTATGTTGATTGCGCCAGATAGAATGCGGGCTGCCTGAGAGACCAATGATTTCTCTTGAGCGTGTCTGGCTGGTTTTGTCATAAGGTCAAAAAGAGTGGTAGTGTCCTAATTTGAATGCGACGTTTGGTTAGTCATGGTGGAAATAGAAGAGGTTCCCGTCCAGATCCTTTACGGTGAACTGCCGTAATCCCCAAGGCTTTTTTTCCAGAGGATCCACGATGTTCGCACCTAACGACTTCAGTTCCTGGTACGACGCATCGATATCTTCGTCAACCATGCTCCACCTATCAGCCGCTCTGGTCTTGAACAGAACAACCTCTTGAGACTCCACAGCTAGCCCACCGCGCAGCGACAGCGGAGCGGTGGGTAAGCACGAAAATGAAATGAGCCCCAGCGGGGCGGCACAGGATTCCTCCCTTTCGGCGCAGAATTGTCCATGAAGTTCGCAGAAATCCGATGCAAGTCGTTGAATGCCATTCAATATTTTGAAATGAAACATGTTGAATAATCGAGGCTAACAGCTAATGGCTAAGAGCTGATCTTGTTATACTCATTGTTTTCCATGCCCACTGCCTCGATTCAAGAAACCTTAGAAGCGGGCCGCCATATTGTAGACGCTGCCCTCGACCGTTTGATTCCATCCGTTGACCAGCAGCCGGAGTCCATTCACCGCGCTATGCGGCACAGCGTTTTTGCCGGTGGAAAGCGGTTGCGTCCGATCTTGTGCCTGGAAGCGGCACGCATGATTGCGGGCTCGCTGCCCGCGGGAATCGAAGAGCTGGGTTCGGCGCTGGAGATGCTGCACACCTATTCGCTGATCCACGACGAATCTGCGGCGAGGGCATCCCACGTGCCATGTGGTGTACGGAGAAGCGACGGCCATTCTGGCAGGAGACGCGCTGCAGACCTTTGCCTATGAAGTGCTGGCCAAGCTGCGCTGCCCGGCGGAGGCAAAGGTCCGCATCATCGAAGAGATTGCCCGTGCGACGGGGACGGTAGAAGGCATGATCGGTGGCCAGGTCATGGACCTCGAGGCCGAACGCAAGAAACCTGATGGCAAGACGCTGGAGTTTATCCACCGATACAAGACCGGTGCGCTGATTACTGCGAGTCTGGTCACAGGGGGATTGTATGCGGGCTGTGGCCATGCCGAGCTGCAGCGACTTCGCGACTTCGGTCGCTCAGTCGGGCTGGCGTTTCAGATCATCGACGACGTGCTCGATGTCACCCAATCATCCGCGCAACTGGGTAAGACCGCGGGCAAAGACCAGGCCGTTGAAAAAGCCACTTATCCCGCGCTGTTTGGATTGGAAGCCTCCATCAAGCAGGCTGACATGCTGGTGGCTTCGGGCTGCTCGGCGCTGGATTCTTTCGGCAGTCGCGCCGACATGCTGAAGACGCTTGCCCACTTTCTGGTGGAACGGAAAAAGTGACCACCCCCCTCGCTCTCGACATCCTGGCCATCGCCGCCCATCGTGACGACGTGGAGCAGACCTGCGGTGGAACCCTGCTCAGCGCTGAAGATCGCGCACGCGAGGCCGCCGCTGCGGCTAAGATTCTTAAAGCAAGCTGGAGAAGCGCGCTCGATATCCCCGACGCCCGGGTTGAGAACACCTGGGAGAACCGGCTGAAGATTGCACACGTTATCCGAGACCAGCGGCCAAAAGTTGTGATTCTTCCCTACTGGCAGGGACGGCATCCTGACCACTACACAACCTCAATACTTGGCTACGAAGCATGCTTTCTCGTCGGCCTGAGCAAACTGGATTTGCCGGGCGCGCCGCATCGTCCTTTCAAGATCGTTTATGCGACTTTGTACTACGATATCCGCCCGACTTTTGTGGTGGATATCACAGAACAGTTCGAGCAACGCTTGAATTCTCTCTATGCCTACGAATCGCAGTTCACCGACCAGGAAGCCGGCAGCAAAGACTTCCCCGCCCGCGCCGAGATTCGCGGACGCATCGAAGCCATGGCCCGATTCTATGGCATGCTGGCCGGCGTGAAATACGCCGAACCCTTTCTGCAAAAGGAAATCGGCCTGGTGGATGACCTGACGTTAATTCCCGTCAAATCGCTATAGCCCGCAGCGCGTAGTCCGTGTAGCACAGCGCGGCAAGCCGCAATGCTGGCGCCTTTAGACGTTTGGAAGAATCGTCGTGTGTGAAGACTTGTATCAGGGCACGACTTCAGTCGTGCCGTAAGTCATTCAAAACGTTTTGGGCTTTAGCCCCTGCGAATGCCGCCCTGAAAATCGTCGCGAAAGGCAAAGAATTCAGGACATCGTAATACAGCCGTTCCCCGGCTGTGCTCTGCCGGCGTCT
>QIAW01000060.1:6315-7863 GCA_003225655.1 Acidobacteriota bacterium | reverse complement strand
ACAATGTACCTTGCCTTGCCGTATACATAGCAATACAAGGTATATGGTCTTACTGAGAAAGCCGAAGCCCGAACCCGACGAGAAATGGGAGGTCCAGCTTCGCAAGGGCTGTTTGGAGTTAGCCATCCTGGCCAGCCTGTGGAGTGGAAAACTCTACGGACTCGAAATCCTGCGCATGCTGGAAGAGAGCTCCGATCTCGTTCTCGCGGAAGGAACCGTGTACCCCATTCTTGGCCGCCTGAAAGAAGAGGGCCTGCTGCAATCAGAGTGGGTTGAGGCCGAGGCTGGACACCCGCGTAAATACTATTGGCTGACACCGGCCGGACGCCAGAAAGCAACCATGATGGCGCGGTTCTGGAACGGGTTTGCTGCCAACTTGAATCATCTGCTGAAGCCGGTGCTGAACGGGAAGGGGAAAACACAATGAACACTGCCACTTGTAATCCAATGATCGAACTCTATTTTTCTGAGCTGGAGTCCAAAATGGCCGGCTTACCCAAGCCTGCTCGCCAGGAATTTCTGCAGGAGCTTCGCGCCCACGTGCTCGACCGCCTGCAACAGACAGCCGAACCAACGGAAACCCAGTGCCGGGCGGTTTTAGTCGCCTTGGGTGCCCCCGAAGAAATCGCCCGCCACTATCTCATCGAGACCGCCCTGAGCCGAGCGAGGCGAAGCAACTCTCCTCTGCTCTTGCTGCGCAGCACTCTGCGTTGGGCGCTGACCGGCATGCAGGGCTTTGCTGTTTTCATGGCCGCTCTGGTTGGTTACATGACTGCGCTTGGTTTTTATGTCCTGGCGATACTGAAGCCGATTTTTCCGCATAACGTTGGACTGTATGCCGATGGACCGTATGCCGGCTCGTTTGGATTTAACTTTGCCTACATGCCTCACCCTCACGGACGTGAGCTGCTGGGGCCGTATTTCACCCCTGTCACCATGTTCCTGGGTCTGTTCCTGATGCAAGGTACCACGCTGCTGATTCGGTTCTTCATAACCCGTTTTGGAAAACTGAAACAGAAAATCTGACCTACTTTCGCAGGGCCACAGCCACCCCATCTCGTATGGGAATGATGGTGGTGAAGAAATCGGGCGAAGCATAAAGAAGCTGATTGAATTCCCTGACTCCGCAGGTGGCAGCATCTTCAGCGTTGGGATCGGCAACATCTCCCTGCCACAAGGCATTGTCTGCAATCAACAATCCGCCTTTGCGTATTCGCGTGGCAGCCAGGGGCAGCACGCGGCGATAATCTTCTTTATCGATGTCGTTGAAGATGATGTCGTAGGAATCAGGCTTTTCTTCCGAGAGCATCTCCAGGGCATCGCCGACGCGAATATCCACTTGCCTGGCCACGCCGGCGCGCTCGAAG
Source organism: Acidobacteriota bacterium (assembly GCA_003225655.1). Lineage (GTDB taxonomy): Bacteria > Acidobacteriota > Terriglobia > Terriglobales > Acidobacteriaceae > QIAW01. The sequence continues at coordinate 6,496 of QIAW01000060.1, read as the reverse complement.
TAGCGGCGGGCTTCGTCGGCGTTCTTCCGGCTGCTGTCGGTATAAACCACCCTTCCCGCCGGACCGACCGCTTGCGCCCACCACAGAGTGGAGTATCCGATCGCCGATCCTAATTCGAAGACGGTCTGCGCCCTGGCTATGAGGGCAAGCTGAAACAAGAGACGGGCTACGACGGGGCCGA
>QIAW01000060.1:0-6028 GCA_003225655.1 Acidobacteriota bacterium | reverse complement strand
TATAAATCAACCGACAGTTTGGCCCGGCTTGAGTTCGATGATCTCGATTCCCAGGTCGGAAGCCAGTTGTTTGAACTCGGCGGGCGTGCCCGTCAACGCGGGAAACGTGCCGTGATGGATGGGGATGACCGCCTTGGGCCGCAGCAGGCGGCAGGCCAAGGTGGCCTCGCGTGGGCCCATGGTGAAGTGGTCGCCGATGGGCAGCAGCGCGAGGTCAGGCCGGTAAAGCTCGTGAATGAGCTGCATGTCGCCAAAGACGGCGGTGTCTCCCGAGTGATAGACCTTCAACCCATTCTCGAATTCAATGACATAGCCGCAGGGCTCCCCGGCATAGATGATCTGGCCTTCATCCTCGATGCCGCACGAGTGCAAGGCATGCACCATGGTGACCCGAATATCGCCCACGACCTGGGAACCGCCCTTGTTCATGGGTTTCAGGTTCTCAACACCCTTCTTGCCCAGCCACGAGCAGAATTCGTAAATCCCCACCACTTGCGGCTTGTGTTTTTTGGCGATTTCAACCACGTCGCCCATGTGGTCGAAGTGGCCGTGGGTGACCAGGATCACGTCAACCGCCTTGATGTTTTTTTCTTTTTCCGGGCAGGCGGGGTTCTGTTTACACCAGGGATCAATGAGAATGATCTTGCCGCTGGTGGTTTCAATGCGAACAGCAGAGTGCCCCAGCCATGTGATTTTAAGACCTTGAAGGTCCATGCAGCTCCTCTTTCGGAAGGGCGCCGGCTGGCAGCCCACGCCTTTAAGCATGGGTGAGCGCAGCGAATTAGTGCCCAGAAGTTTAACTAAAATTGCAAAATTTAGGGTCTGTGCGAGAACTCAAGTTGTCCCGCCTTAAAGGCTGAACAACCCCGGAGGGGTGACGTGTTATAGCCCAGCGCTTCCAGCGCTGGGTATCGTAGAAAAAACGATCATAGTCCCGTTAGGGACGACGCTATACAGTCGAATTCTCAGACGCTTTTTGGCCTCCGATGTTCAAAGCACTTGGACTTGGACCGAAAACGATATTTTTGAAACAATTGCTAAAACTCATGATTGTATGCGCTGACTTTGTTGTGGCGCAACGGCACGGCCATATTGATAATCTATTGCCATGAGCGTACCGCCCTTCGCCACCGGACTTCAGCTTCTCTTTTCCCACGAGCAAATCGCAGCCCGTGTAGCTGTGATGGGCGCTGAGATCAGCCGCGATTTCCGCGACGAACCCGTGTTGCTGCTGGGCGTGCTGAAGGGAGCGGCGATCTTCCTCAGCGACCTGGCCCGCGCGCTCACCGTCGAGGCCAGCTTCGATTTTCTGGGCGTCTCCAGCTACGGTAAAGGGACTAAGAGCAGCGGCGAGGTGCGCCTTACCAAAGACCTGGATGAATCCATGCAAGGCAAAAACGTGATTCTGGTGGAAGACATCCTGGATACCGGCCTGACGCTGAACTATCTGAAAAAGCTGATCTCGGCCCACCAGCCGCGCTCGCTGCGCATAGCCGCCCTGCTCGACAAGCCTTCGCACCGCGTGCAGCCGGTACATGCTGACTACGTGGGATTCACCATCGAAGATTTTTTCGTCGTCGGCTATGGCATGGATTGCGCCGAACGCTACCGTAATCTGCCCGATATCTGCATCCTTTCGCCGGAAATGCGTTAAAAAACTTTTCACGCTGTGGTGCTACAATTTCTTCGATGTCCAGCACCCTGATTGCGACCCTTCCAGAGAAAATTAATCTCTCAGACTGGACCGAGGTGGCAAAGTTCATTGACCACTCCCGCATACAACCGGGTGTCATACGTCCCCAGGTCATCGCTCTGTGTGAAGAGGCTGTTCACTTTGGTTTTGCCACGGTCTTTGTAAATCCTACTCATGTTGCTACGGCTTCCTCACTGCTGCGCGGGACAGATATCAAACTTGGCTCAACCGTGGGCTTCCCTCTTGGCGCCAACCTTACCTGCACCAAACGCGCAGAGGCTGCCGACCTGATGCTGCTCGGGGCGCAGGAGTTGGATATGGTGATCAACATCGCCGCGCTCAAGGCCAAAGAGCGGATGCTGGTAGAAAACGACATTCGCGCGGTGGCAGAGATAGCACACAACGCTGGTGCGCTGGTGAAAGTGATTCTTGAGACCTGCCTGCTTACAGTGGAAGAAAAGATCCTCGCCTGTGAACTGGCAGTCGCTGCGGGAGCGGACTTCGTTAAGACATCCACGGGATTGAATAGCGCCGGCGCCACCGTGGACGATGTGGCCCTCATGCGCGGCGTGGTGGGCAACCGTGCGGGAGTCAAGGCTTCTGGCGGCGTCCGCACGGCAAGCGCCGTGGCCGACATGGTGAAGGCCGGGGCCAACCGCATTGGCACCAGCAGCGCCGTGCAAATCATGCAAGAACTGGGGGCAAGCCTCTGAGCAGAGCCGCGACCCCTATGAACCCTGCCAGCACCTCTCCCGTGCCTTCGCTCCATATGGAAAGCTTTCTGGTCGAAGTGGCCGAGGTGGTCAATACCACGCTCGACCTCGATACCCTGCTCAAGCGTACGGCCGAGCTGATCCGGCGGGTGATTGACTACGAGATTTTCAGCATCATGCTCCTCAACGAAAAAACGCAGGAGCTTCGCATGCGCTTTGCCATAGGCCACTCTCCAGAGACCACCGAACGGGTCCGGATCAAGGTAGGCGAAGGCGTGACCGGCCTGGCCGCGCAAAAGCGCGAGGCGGTGCTGGTGAACGATACCTCGCAGGAAAGCCGCTACATCGGCGTTCTTAAGGGAGTGCGTTCGGAGCTGGCCGTCCCGCTGATTGTAAAGAACCGCGTCGTAGGCGTGATTGACATTGAGGCGCGTGAGGCGGGCTATTTCACCGAAGAACACCGCCGCCTGCTGACGCTGGTGGCCTCGCGCATCGCCGCCGGCATCGAAAATGCGCGGTTGTATACGCGGGTAGCGCGGCAGGCGCAGACGCTTACCGTGCTAAACGAGATCAGCCAGGAGCTGACTTCGATCCTTAACCTGGATGAGCTTTTGCGCCGCATCGCCGAATTGCTGACCCGGCTGATCGATTACCAGATGTTCAGCATCATGCTGCTCGATCCCACGCGCACCAGACTGGAGCACCGCTTTAGTGTCCGCTACAAAGAAAATGTTCCGTTGAAGCACGATATCCCGGTGGGTACGGGCCTGGTGGGTTATGCCGCGCGGGAGAGGACCGCGGTGCTGGTGCCTGATGTGCAAAAAGACGAGCGCTACATTCAGATCAATCCTGAGACCCGCTCCGAGCTTGCCGTGCCTCTGATTTACAAGGGCAGCGTGATCGGCGTGCTGGACCTCGAGCACACCCGCCGCGGATATTTTACCGACGACCATCGCAAGACCCTCTCCACGCTGGCAGCGCAGGTGGCAATCGCCATCGAAAATGCGCGCCTCTACGAACGGCTGGCCAAAGAAGAACAGCGCTTGGAGCAGGATTTGGCTACCGCCCGCGAGCTGCAATTTGGATTGCTGCCTTGCGCAGCGCCGGTGCTTGCTGGAGTAGAGCTCGCCGCCCGCTATGTGCCCGCGCTGGCCATTGGCGGCGATATGTACGATTTCATCAGCTACATGGGTGGACGCACCGCCCTTGCCATCGCCGATGTGAGCGGCAAAGGGGTACGCGCCGCGCTCTATGCCGCCCTGGTCAGCGGCCTCTTGCGCTCCAGCGCCCCGGGTGAGCCGGATGCCGCAGAGATGCTGTCGCTGCTCAACGCTGCCCTCATCGAGCGCCGCATCGAGGCGCAATTCGTGGCCATGCTGTACACCATCTGGGATGAGAATGACCGCACCTTGCAGGTGGCGAACTCCGGGATGCCCAGGCCGATTCTCTGCAAGAACGGCGTGGTCGAAATCGTGCAGGCCACCGGACTTCCGTTGGGTTTCTTTGACGATGCCGAGTATGAAGAGTTTCTGCTGCCCTTGGCTCCAGGCGATGTCTGCGTTTTGCTCAGTGACGGCATCGTTGACGCTGCCAACTACGCCGGCGAAACCATGGGGCGCTCGCGTGTGGAAAAACTGGTCGCAGAGAGCTGCCGCAGCTCCGCGGAAGAGATACTGGAAGTTATTTACCAGGCAGTGAATCAACATGCGGATGGAGTCGCCACCTTTGACGACCAAACCGTAATGGTAATCAAGGCGAAGGACTTGGCGCCACCCCCAAAGAAAAAAACCAAGAACACAAAAGATGCCTGAGCCCCGTTTTAATCAGGGGTTCCTCAGGCTGCGCAAAAAAATCCTCGTGCGTGAAGACTTGTATCAGGGCACGAGTTTACTCGTGCCGTAAGTCGCTGAAAGAAAACAATTCCTTGCTGCCGCAGGCATGCGCGTAGCGAAGCGGAGCGCCATAGATAAAGACTCTTTCCACTGCCTCTCCAACCCGGCTCTTGGGCAGAGGAATTTGCATTTGGTATAAATAGCTTGGCCCATCCAATGCCGAAACAAACAAACCTCATAGTCCGGTCTCCGGCCTTTCTCTACCGCGAAGCAAAAAAAGTATTCGAGCTGCACTGCGAACAAGTCCCTCTGGCCAAACTTGCCGCCCGCTTTGGAACGCCGGCCTATGTCTATTCGACACAGGCGGCGCAATTCCGTTTTAAGGCGCTGGATCAGGCTTTTGATCGCGTTCCTCATACGCTCTGCTATTCGGTCAAAGCCAACTCCAATCTCTCTCTATTGCGTCTGTTGCACAAGATGGGATCGGGGTTCGACGTGGTCTCCGGGGGCGAGCTGGAGCGGGTGGCGCAGGTAGGCAGGCGCGCGCTGCAGAACACCGTGTTTTCCGGTGTAGGCAAAACGGCGGACGAAATGGATACCGCTTTGCGCGCCGGCATCCTGATGTTCAATTTAGAGAGTGAAAGCGAGATGCGCCTGCTGGCGGAGCGCGCCCATCGCGTCAAAAAGAAAGCGCCGGTGGCATTCCGGGTGAACCCCGACGTGGTGGCGGAGACGCACCCATACATCTCCACCGGATTGCGTGAGCACAAATTTGGCGTGCCCATGGCAGATGCGTTGCGGCTGTATTCGGCGGCCGCCGAGCAGTGCTGGCTTGAGGTGCGTGGGATCAGCGTTCACATTGGATCGCAGATTACCAGTGTCCAGCCATTCGGTGAGGCCATGGCCCGGGTGGCGGAACTTGCCCGCGAGTTGCTCAATCGCGGCCATGCGATTCGCTACATCGATTCGGGAGGCGGGCTGGGGATTTGCTACGGTAACGGACAAGGTGTCGAGCAAGAGCTTTCGGTGACGGCAGCGGCTTACGCGCAGGCTTTAATTGGGCCGCTGCGCGGATTGGATGTTCATCTCCTACTCGAGCCCGGACGTTCGATCGTCGGACCTGCAGGCGTGCTACTGACTCGGGTGCTTTACCTGAAGAAGAACGGTGAGAAACGTTTCGCCGTGGTGGATGCAGCCATGAACGACCTGCTGCGGCCCTCGCTCTACAACGCCTATCACGAGATCGTGCCGGTGGAGCGCCGCGACGGTACTGGCACTGCCAAAGTTGATATCGTCGGGCCGATTTGCGAGACCGGAGACTTTTTCGCCCGCGACCGCAAAATGCCTTCTCTTGAAGAAGGCGACCTGCTGGCGATTCTTGATGCCGGAGCTTACGGCATGTCGTTGGCCTCGAATTACAACTCACGTCCCCGTCCGGTGGAGTTGCTTGTACAGGGAAAGAAGGTCAAAGTCGTACGGAAGAGAGAGTCAATTAAAGGTCTAATCGCATACGAGAAGTAATGATTATGACAAACCTGCGGTATGACGTGATATCAAACTCTGCCATATCGGCAATTCTCGGGCATCCTTATCATCTTGGCATTCCAGAATGCGGATTTTGTCTCTTTGAAAACTTGACTTCTGCTGAGACTGGTAAAAAACACTGCCCAGCTAGGCTCCCACCGAAAATCCATCTTCTCCAATGAATATGCGGCTCAGACGCTGCTTTTCCGCACTTCACCCCTAGCAGCTAGGGGGTGGGGGTAGTGCCGGATGGGGGTACAGACCGG
>QIAW01000439.1:4648-15176 GCA_003225655.1 Acidobacteriota bacterium | reverse complement strand
GACCATTGATTTTTTGACTTTCTTCGATCTGCACGCCATGTCAGAATCTCGCAGGCGCTTCTTGGGACGTAGCAAATGTACACTGGGGTAAGAAGTGTCAGTGCGGCCCAGCCATACCGAAAAGGCATAGAATTGACCGTGCTTCGTCCCCTGCGCTTTTGACGTGACAAACTTTCTACGTCGTACAATCCGTTTTGCCCACGTAGCCTGGCGGGCCGCATACTCTCTCACCGAATATGGGTATCTGCGCCTGAAGCTCGGCAGAAGTCTCTCGTATTCTGAACGCGCCGCATGGCTTCATCGCTGCTGCCGCAAAGTCTTGCCCCACCTCGGCGTTCAAGTGGAGTGGCATGGCAGACCACCCACCTCAGGGCTGCTGATCGCCAATCACCTGACTTACATGGATATTCTGCTTTTGAGTTCCATGACTCCTTGCTGTTTTTTGTCGAAGGCGGAGGTCCGTCGCTGGCCGGTTTTTGGATGGATAGCGCAATTAGCCGGCACCATCTTTCTTGACCGCAAGAACCCTGCGGCGCTATTGCGAGCGAATGACCAGTTGCGCGCCCTATTGGCACAGGGCGTACTTGTGGTTTTGTTTCCGGAGGGTACAACCTCCGACGGCAGTTCCGTGCTGCCCTTTCACGCTTCCCTGTTTCAGACCGCCGTGGAATCTGACATTCCGCTCACGCCGGCTTACATCACCTACCGCATCAGTGAAGGATCGCTGGCCGAAGATGTGTGCTTCTGGGGTGACATGACTTTGGTTCCACATCTCTGGAATCTCTTCTCCAGGAGCGTACTGCATGCTTTCGTTATCTTCGGTGCAACCGAACGCGGCTTCGAGAACCGTAAAGAAGCCGCCGAACGCATGCACTCGCGAGTTATGGCCCTGGCTGACGATCAAAAGACAGCGTCAGGAACCTCTGGCCACACACCAGAAAAAGCGCCCGGCACGCATGGAGAACGTGTGGCTGCAGGGCCGGTGCATGTGACTCTTGCAAAACGCGCCGAGATGGATGGCTCTCCCTAGAGCCGTCACCATCGGCTCTTAACGCAAGCTCTCGCACTTAATCGAAGTCGTGCCGCCCAGGATAGTCGATGATGATTGCGCGGCCGTCGGTGAGGGCCTTAACCGAATGACGGACATTAGCCGGCACGATTGCGACCAGGCCGGGTCGGGCGATCTGCGTCACGCCATCGATGGTCATTTCGAGTTCTCCTTCGATCACCTCATAAACCTCTTCTTGAGGATGGAAGTGTTCATGAATCGATGAACCTCGCACAAAGTCGTAGTGGGCGAAGGTCATGCTGGGAGAGTGAAAATAGCGCCCATGCCAGCCCGGCAGGCGCTCGATGACATTGAGTTTACGGGTGTCAACAAAAGGCATATGACTGCTCCCTCGGCATCAAGAACAACACAACTACTTCTGCTGTTGAGAAGCTGCCTCAGCACGCCGCAGCTTCTCTTCCGTAGAGATATCTTCTATGTGGGTCGATATCCACCAGAAATTTCCCGCCGGGTCCTGCACTCCCGCATTGCGGTCGCCATAGAACATATCTGCCGGCTCCATCAACGAGGTGGCGCCTGCCTGGAGTGCCCGCTTGTAGGTCGTGTCACAATCTTCCACATACAGATAGATTGCCGTGGGCATAGGCTTCCAGGGACCACCAGCATCAGCGATCATCAGGTTCGAATCGCCAAGTTTCATCTGCGCGTGTCCAATAGTGCCATCTGGACGCGTAGTGCGCAGTGTCTCTTCGGCTCCGAAAGCCTGTTTGAGGAAATCCATCAACCGGGCCGCGCCTTCGACCGTCAGATAGGGCGTGATCGCATGAAAACCCTCAGGGATGGGTCTTGCTTTTGTTGTTGTGAGTTCTTGCTTGCCTGCCATGATTTTCCTTTCGTTTTAGTCGTTATATTGCTGGTGCGACTAGAGAGAATTTTCTCCCAAGGCCAATAGCTTCGTATTGTAAAAATACGACTTTTGCGTATTTTCGAGTCCGAGAGCATGTTTCAAAAATAGGTTTGTATCTATCAGGGCACGGATTTATCCGTGCCGGAAAGAGCCATAAAAATAGGGGCTTCAACCCCTGAGGTCGCTCTATAAATCATCTCGCGGATATTTTTGAAACACGCTCTTAATTTGTTACAGACCGCACTGCTTCAAAGAGAAGTCGGGGGCGTCCCGCAGCCCGGCCTACTACGTGGGAAGTTGTTGGGTTCTCATCGCCTTGCCCCTTCCCACAATGTGGTGCGAACGTCTGATATCTGCAAAACTTTCATTGGCCCTGAGCTGCGGATTATGATAGCTTGCCGCTTTGCACCCTATGGCATCTCTATTCGAAAAGCTGCCAACCATTCTGGTGTTGGCGGTCCTGGTGGCAATTTTTCTGTCGCTGCGGCGGCATGCAAAATCGCCCCGCATTCATATGTGGATCGTGGCCTGGGGACTGATCTTCCTGCACTTTTTTGTGCGCATCTTCGAATCGAGTGGGGGAAGACTGGGCAGCCTTGCTTACGCGGTTGATTTGGGCGGGTTGCAGGTTGCCGGAATTGTATTCACGGTTTCGCTCACGGTGATGGGAGACATCCCGCGAAGACGCTGGCTTTTGTTTTCCTTACTGGTTCCCCCTGTCCTGCTCTACACCGCTGCATTGAGCTTCCAGTTGGACTTCCGCTGGCTCTATGTCTCGTGCCTTGCCGTGTTGTTTTTTGGCAGCTCACTGTTCATTTTTGCGCAGCGGCCGAGAGTCCCTTTTCCCGTTTGGATCATGGCGCCGCTTTTTTCCTGCGGCTCATGGGCGATCTATTGCGCGTTCCGCCACCAATACAGCATCGGGATTATTACCATTCTGGCTGTCGCTTATACCTTGCCCGGCATGCTTTTTCCGCGGCGTTACCGCGTTTGGTCGGCCGGCGTCGTCACCGTGGTGGCCGGCTTCTTTTTGTGGGGGCTGGTATTTCCGTTGAGTGTTCTACAACAACACTATTGGCCGAATCTCGCTGTTAATCCTGAGCTCTGGAACGTTCCCAAATTCTTTGTCGCCTTTGGCATGATTCTTACCTTGCTGGAAGAGAAGTCGCGCGTGCTGGAAGAGGCGCGCGGGCGGGAACACGCCGCCAATCTTCAGCTTCAGCGTTTTGCCGGAGTGACATCGCAACTTTTGAGCGGGATTGACGTCAAATCTTTTTGCGACAAAATCGCCGCGGCCATCAGCGAGACCAGCAACTTTCAACGGGCGGGCATTCTGCTCTGCAACGACGACCAGTCGCTGTATGTGGCCGGCTGCCACGGCGCATCAGAAAAAGACACAGACAAGCTGAAGATGCTGTGCGCTTCGTGGAACCTCAACACCCTGGCTGAGCTTTGCCGGGCCGGCGAACGTATTGGCCAAAGCTCGGTGTACCTCAAACTGGACCAGGTCGTGTCTCGCGCTTCGCCAGAGGCCGGGAAAAAAGCCGCGGTCAATCCTTATTGGGAAAATGGGGATGAGGTCATGATCCCGCTGCTTTCGCCACGGGGAGCTTATGTTGGATGCATCATGCTGGATAATCCCCGGCAAATCAGTCCGGTGATTTTCGACGAGATCTCCAAGATTGAGTTGCTGGCCGGCGATCTGGCCGTGACCTTGGAAAACGCGATGTTGCATCGGCAGCTCATCCGTTCTGAAAAACTTGCCGGCCTGGGACAGCTCGTCGCCGGAGTTGCGCACGAACTGAATAATCCGCTGGCAGCCGTCATTGGCTATACCGACCTGTTGACCGAAGAGGTTGCTGACCAGGGCTCGCGGCAAAAGCTCGACAGCCTGCTGCGCGAAGCCCAGCGCATGAAGCGGATTATCCAGAACCTGCTGCGTTTTGCCCGCCAGAGCACTCCTACGCAATCCACCGCCCGGGTGGAGCCGATTGTGCGCGAAGTTCTCATGCTTCGCGAATACCACATGCAAAGCCATGGAGTCGAAATCGCCACGCGCATCGAGCCTGACCTTCCCGAGGTAGCCATGAACGAGGATGAATTGAAACAGATCGTGCTGAATATCTTCAACAACGCCGTGGATGCGGTCCAGAACCTTTCGCAGAAGAAGATTGAAATCGAGTGCGCGCAGCAGGATGAGAAGATAGTGATTCGCTTTGAAGATAATGGGCCCGGCTTTGCCGATCTTAATCGCGCCTTCGATCCCTTCTATACCACCAAGGCCGTGGGCAAAGGTACCGGACTCGGGTTGAGCATCTGCTATGGCATGGTCAAAGAGCACGGTGGCGAAATTTTTCTCAAGAACCGCTGGCCCAAAGGCGCCAGCTTGGCCGCTTCTGTATCCTCCGCGGCGCGTAATACGCAAGAGAGCTCAGTTTCGTAAACAAAACAACAACTCCATAACAAATTAGCTTATCTGTTGGGAATCGTCGTGACTCCTTCCTCAATGACCGAATAGACCCGATCCAATTCCTCCGTGGTGATGACGTAAGGCGGCATCACATAAATCACGTTTCCCAGAGGGCGCAACAACACCCCTTTTTCCAGAAAGAAGCGATACAAGCGCGGCTTAAGTTGCGAAAAATATCCAGGGTCCTCGGCCTTCAATTCAATGGCGGCAACCGTTCCAATTTGACGCACGTCGTCAATCGTGGACGAGCTTCGCAGCCGGGCCAAATGCATCTCATGGCGCGCAGTGATCGCTTTAATTCTCACAAAAACATCTTCGGTCTCAAAAATTTCCAGATTGGCCACAGCGGCAGCACAAGCCAGCGGATTGCCTGCGTAAGAGTGCCCATGAAGAAAAGCCTTCCCCTCGCCCATGAACTCCTGCTGCATGGCGTCCGTACAGACCGTCGCACCCAAGGGGAGAAAACCTCCAGTGATTCCTTTGGAAAGGCACATTAAGTCAGGAACTACGTTCGCCAGTTCGCAGGCAAACATCGCGCCACAGCGGCCGAAGCCGGTTAGGACCTCATCCGCGATCAGTAGCACGTCATGTTTTGACGTTAGCAAGCGAATGCGTTGCAGGAACTCCACCGGATGCACAATCATCCCGCCTGCCCCTTGCAGCAGCGGCTCGACGATGACCGCGGCAATCTGGTCGCTGCGTTCCTGCAGCAGCTTGGCCAGAGCATCGGCACATTCGATACTGCAGGTTGCACGGGTCTTCCCTACTGGACAGCGATGGCAGTATGCCGAATGGGCCCGATGCACGGGAAAGCGCAGGCCATCAAACGGCTGGGTGAATCCGGAGTCTCCGCTCACGGACATGGCGCCTACTGTATCGCCATGATAGGCATACTCCAGAGCTACGATTTCTTTTTTGTTGCTTTGTCCGCGGTTCTGCCAATATTGAACTGCCAGCTTCAGGGCAACTTCCACCGCCGTCGAGCCGTTGTCTGAGAAAAAAATGTGCTCCAGTGCCGGAGGCAAGAACTTTCGCAGTTTGGTTGCGACTGTCTCCACCTTGGGATGCCGAAAGCCGGCGAGCAGCACATGATCGAGCACCTGGGCCTGCTCCGCCACTGCGGCGCTGATTTTAGGATGACAGTGGCCATGCAGGTTCACCCACCACGAAGAAATGGCGTCCAGAATCTTGCGGTCATCGTCGGTGTAGAGATATATACCCGAAGCGCGCACCACGCGCAGCGGCTCGGGATCGAGGTGAGATTGGGTAAACGGATGCCAGATTTTGAGGGCTGCGGTCATGACTTCAATGCCTGGCAGTCGAAGCAGGCGACAAAAACCCTTTTTAAGACCGTGGCGTTAATCTGGGAGAGTTGTGGAACGATGCCCAGAATCCGTATCCGTCCGTAATGCTCGATGGCTCGCTGGTTATCCTGGTTCGCTTCTCCCACCATGACCACACCGTGCACCTTCAGTTGCGAGCTTCGCAGTTCCTCGAGAGACAGCAATGTGTGATTGATTGTGCCCAGGGTCGTACGCGCCGCAAGAATCACTGGCAGACCCAGGTGCCGCATCAGATCTACCATAGTTTCATCTTCATTGATGGGAACCAGAACGCCGCCGGCGCCTTCTACGATCAGGGGACGATTACCATTCACCGCCGGCAAGCTAACATTCTGCAGTAAAATTCTTTTGCCTGCGCGCTCCGCGGCAAGATGGGGAGAGACTGGATCGTCGAAGAGATAGGTTTCGGGAAAAGCGTGGGCCGCTTTGATCTCTGACCAGGCAAGTACCTGCACTCGGTCAGTGCCCTCGCGCGCTCCAGTTTGGATCGGCTTCCAATAGTAACCATCGAGCGCCGCACAAAGTAAGGCCGAGAGCACAGTCTTGCCCACGTTGGTATCTGTGCCGGTTATAAAAAAGCCCTTCATCAGCCCGGCACTACCTGCTCTTCGATGCGACGCTGTCTTGAAATATGCTGCGCGATGGCGCTCGCCAGCCGATCCACGTCGCTGTGCGTGACGCGAGCAGTCAGGGAAAAGCGGAGCCGCGCGGTGCCCTGCGGTACCGTTGGCGGCCGTATGGCGCGGACGGCGAACCCGCTGGCCTGCAAGCGGTCGGCCAGTTGCACGGCGGCTTCATTCTCGCCGCACATCAGGGGAACGATCTGCGAGCTGCTGGCACTCGTATCAAGATTCAACTCGCGAAGCTTCGTGCGCAAGCGATCCGCTAAAACCGCCAAATACTCTCTTTCTGCATCCATCGCGATCACCAACCGCAACGCCGCCCGCACCTGGCCAGCAAAATAGGGTGGCATGGCCGTGCTGAAGATAAAACTGCGCGCATAATTAATGAGATAGGGCTTCAACGCCTTGCTTCCGCACACAAATGCTCCCATGCTGGCCAGTGCTTTGCCGCAGGTATGCACAATGGCAAAGACTTCTTTCTCGAAGCCAAGTTCGGCCACAATTCCTCGTCCGGCCTTGCCTTGGGTCCCGGTGGCATGAGCTTCATCCACGATCACTTCGGCCCCATGGCGCCGGGCCAACTGAATAATTTCGGCTATGGGCGCCCGGTCGCCATCCATGCTGAAGATGCTTTCGGTGACAATCACCCGCTGCCCCGATGTGGTGTGCTGCTTCAATCCATCTTCCAGGGCGTTCATGTCGCAATGAGCGTAGATAACTTTGCTGGCGCCCGACAGCCGCACACCGTCAATGAGACTGGCATGATTCAGACTATCGGAAAAAACAATGTCCTCTTTCGTCAGGATGGCGCTAAGCAGGCCGGTATTCGCGGCATATCCTGAGCTGAAGTAAAGGGCTGCAGACGTTCCTGCAAATTCGGCAAACTCTTCTTCGAGTTCATCCCAGACCCGCGCATGTCCGCTGAGGAGACGCGAGCCGGTCGAACCCATTCGTGGAGTTTGCGCGATTGTCTCCATGACAGCCAGCTTGAGGCGTGGGTCAGTAGCGAGGCCGAGATAGTCGTTGGAATAGAGATTGACTCCACCCACTTCAGCTAGCTCGCGCAATTGCGCCTTGCGCCGCAGCTCTTCCAGACGGCCCAGCATGCGCGCGTTGATGGAAGTATGTTCAGTCTCCGGCATGGACAGCCTGCTTCATGGGCGAGAGGCCAAGATCGCGCAGCAGTTCGGCATCGTCGTCCGGCTCCGGATTGGGTGTGGTAAGAAGCTTCTCGCCATAGAAAATCGAGTTGGCCCCGGCCAAAAAGCACAGCAGCATGGCTTCGCGCGACATTTGCGTGCGCCCCGCTGCCAGGCGCACGCGCGAGCGCGGCATTACGATCCTCGCTGTGGCTATTGTTCTGACCATCACCAGTGGGTCCAGATCGTTCTGATGCGCTAATGGCGTCCCCTCCGCGCGCACCAGCATATTGATGGGCACGCTCTCGGGATGCGGGTTGAGACTGGCAAGCTGATGCAGCAAGCCTGCGCGGTCGGCGTCCGATTCGCCCATGCCCAGAATACCGCCACAGCAAACTGTGACCCCCGCGCGCCGGACTGCGGCAATGGTCTGCAAACGCTCTTCGTAGGTCCGTGTGCTGATGATGTTGCCGTAGAACTCAGGCGAGGTATCCAGGTTGTGGTTGTAAGCAGTGAGTCCGGCTTCTTTGAGCTGCTGCGCCTGGGCATCGGTCAGCATTCCTAATGTGCAGCAGACCTCCATTCCCATTTTGGCGACTACTCTGACCGACTCCACCACCGATTCAAACTCTTGTCCGTTAGGCGCTTGGCGCCAGGCAGCGCCCATGCAGAAGCGGGTTGCGCCTTCCGCCTTTGCTTTTTCCGCAGCGGCAACAATTTCTCCTGTCGGCATCAGGGACTGGCGTTCTACGCCCGTCTGGTAGTGCGCGCTCTGGGGACAATAGGCGCAGTCTTCCGGACAGCCACCGGTCTTGATGGAAAGCAGGCGGCACATCTGAACCTCATTCGCCGGATGAAACTCCCGATGCACCTGCTGCGCTCGGAACAGCAGCTCAGGCAGGGGCAGATGATAAAGCTCGGCAATCTCCTGGCGCGTCCAGTCAAAGCGGAGCGAGTTACAGTTAGACTCGTGCACGTTGGCATTATAACCAGAGCGCAGCGTACGGTGCCTGCATTCATCCACTGGAGACGCTCCGAAATGCACGGCAGCCGGAAGGGTAGAATATATCTCGACAGGACTACATCGAAACTGCTAGATTTTTCCGACAATGAAAAGGCACTTCAGAGTACTTCAACTCTTCTCTATTCTTGTTTTCTTGACCGCCATTGCTTCTGCCCAGATCGTCACTGAGGGCCAGCATGTACGCTTTCGTGTGACCTTATCGCCTGAACTGGGCAATGACGCGGCAAGCGGAAGGCTGATTATTCTTCTCTCCAACCAAAAAGAACCGGCGAAAATCCTGGAACCGGAGTTTGGTTTCCGCGATTTTAAGGTCTGGATAGCTGCCGGTGAGGTCCACCATCTTGCACCCGGCTCCTCTGTCGAACTCGACCCTGATGTGCTCGCCTCGCCCGAAGCATTTTCGCATGCCCCCGCGGGAGACTATCAGGCAATGGCCGTGCTCGACGTCAATCACCACTACGCGTACGCCAGCCTCGAACCTGGAGACCTGCGCAGCGCGGTCATCCCGCTGAAGCACTTTGATCCGGCGAGCCAGCAAGTCGTTGATCTGAGCCTGACGGAGCGCACACACGACTCGCACCCGGCGCTCACCCCGCCATTGTATCTGCTTGATTTTTCCAGTCCTTCTCTGTCTGCGTTCTTTGGACGCTCCATTCACATGCGCGGCGTCGTCGTCTTGCCTCCCACTTATGCGAAATACAAGGGCCGTCGCTTCCCTACCGTCTACTGGACCCATGGATTCAGTGCTCCCTTTCGCTACATTCAACAGTTGGCGGCAAATTATTCCAAGGGAATGTCTGACGGCAAGCTGCCGGAGATGATTTACGTGCTGCTTGACGAGGAGTGCCCGGGCGGTACCCATGAATTTGCCGATTCGGTGAACAATGGCCCCTGGGGCAAGGCCTTGACCCAGGAGCTGATTCCCTATTTGGAACACAAATACCGCATGGACGCGAAATCCAGCGGCCGCTTCTTGACCGGCCACTCTTCCGGTGGTTGGGCGGCGCTGTGGCTGCAGGTCACTTATCCCACAATCTTTGGGGGGAGCTGGCCGACATCGCCTGATCCTTCGGATTTCCGCAGCTTCACTGGTCCCAACATCCTTAAAGACAAAAACTTCTATCACAAATCCGACGGCTCCAAATGGATGTTGATCCGCTCGAACGGCAAAGATGTAACCTCGCTCGAGGATTTTGTGCGCATGGAGCGCGTCATGGGCAGCTACGGCGGGCAGATTGCCTCGTTCGAGTGGGTATTCAGCCCGCGTGGACCTGACGGCCGGCCGGCGCAGCTCTTTGACCGCGACACCGGCGAGATTCATCCTGATGTGGCCCAGGCCTGGGAGAAATATGACATCTCGGCGATACTGCGAGCCGGCGCCTCGAAGCTGCGTCCGCTGCTGCAGGATAAGATCCACCTCACCGTAGGCACCGCTGACACCTTCCACCTCGATGAACCCGCCCTGCTGCTGGAAGACACGCTCAAAGAACTTGGCATTCGCGCACACATTAATTTCTTGCCGGGGAAAAACCATTTTGACTTGTATGCGGATGGCCTGCGCGAGCAGATTGCAAAAGAAATGGAAGACGTGGCCCGGCCTCCCCGTGCAAAACCTCAGCGAACAAAGCCACACTGAGCGGTTGCCGAAAAAGTCAACTGCTTGTCATTCCGACACGAAGGAATCCCTATTGTGCCGAGGATCTGTACGTTCGCTTCGGTCGATACCAGAAACATTTTGAATCGTGCTGCTCTCCGGTGGATCTCCAGTGGCTTAAATGCAGGCTGATTTGATATTGTTTCATCCCTGTAATAACCCATTTCTTTGGCTATGGATCTAAACGTACAACCGGCACAAGTTCCTGACGTTAAGAAACAGCTCCGCCGCGAGATGGGCCTGTGGGACGTATTGCTGTTCAACATCGCCGCGGTGCTGGGTCCGCGCTGGATCGCCGCTGCCGCCCACAATGGCACGTCTTCCATCAGCTTGTGGATCATCGCCGCGCTTTTCTTCTT
>QIAW01000439.1:4006-4624 GCA_003225655.1 Acidobacteriota bacterium | reverse complement strand
CAAAGAAGCCTTCGGCGATTTTCACGGCTTTGTCGCGGGGTGGACGTATTGGGTTTATACGTTCTTTTATTTTCCCGGATTGCTTATGGCCAGCGCCGCCATGGGCGCCTACATCGGCGGGATCCACGCCGAGCACCTGGTTCAAAACAAGACATTTCTTCTCGCCGGCTCTCTTGCGCTTCTCGCCGTCGCGGTCGGGCTTAACATCGTCGGCTTGAATATCGGCAAGTGGCTGCAAAATGCCGGTGGCGTGGGGACATACCTTCCTCTGCTCATGCTGCTTGTGGTCGCTCTTTTTGTGTGGCGGCAATTCGGATCACAAACCCATTTCACCTGGGGCAATATCCTTCCCACCTGGAACTGGGACACGGTAAATTTCTGGCCGCAGATTGCCTTCGCTTTCACTGGTTTGGAGCTGGTCTCAGCCATGAGCGACGAGGTCAAAGATCCGCAGCGCACTTTTCCACGCGCAATTTTCGGATCAGGCGCGCTTATTGCCATCATCTACATCGTCACCACCATTGCGTTGCTCATTATCCTTCCTTCAGTGGTTGTGGATGCGAAAAGCGGCGTCTTTCAGGCCCTTACCCAGGGTTCCGTGCTTCTGAAAATCGGCTT
>QIAW01000439.1:0-3992 GCA_003225655.1 Acidobacteriota bacterium | reverse complement strand
CGGGAAACGCCGGCGGCGTCGGCAGCACGGTGGCGGGCGTGGCCCGTGTTCCTTTTATTGTTGGCGTCGATCGTTACATGCCCGAAGCTTTTGGCAAGATTCATCCTCGCTGGCGGACGCCTTATGTCTCCATTCTCGTGCAGGCGGTAATCTCGGTTATCATCCTGTTACTCATGCGCATCGGCGAGACGGTGAACGGCGCCTATCTATCGCTGGTGGACGCTGCTCAGATTCTCTACTTCGTGCCGTTCTTGTACATGTACGCCGCAGTAATCAAGCTGGCCTATCGCAAGGACCGCGAGGAGAATAAAAACGCCATCCTGATCCCCGGGGGTAGACTGGGAGTGTGGATTGCCGGATGCTTGGGATTTATTGTGGTTGCAGGGGGTATTTACCTTTCTTTCATACCACCTGGTGAGACTGCCAATAAGCTGCTTTTCGAGGGTAAACTAGTAGCTGGGACCTTCGGGGCAATCGGGCTTGGGCTGATTCTTTACTTCCGGCAACGGATTATCGGCTTCGTCGCCAGACTCCGGCAGAAGCCAGAAGCAGCATAAATAACCAGATATTGTTAGAACTCCGGGCAACCAAAGTATGAAAAAAATACTCGATATTAGGAGCAGCATTGGTTTTCAGCCCGTTCCTGGGTACATATCCGAATCAGCAAGGAAGAAGTAATAGCCGAGCATAAACTGCGCCGCCCCTGTTTTGGGCGGGTCTTTATACAACGACCAGCTACATTGCCGCATCCTATTGATTGCGGCCTGGATAAGGCTTTCTTGACACAAGCGAAGAAAATACTGGCATCTGGGATTACGGAAGCAGAGGCGATCGACAGGGCCAAACAGGGCGATGCGGAATCGTTTGAGGCTTTGTACGGATTGCACAAACGCCGTGTGTACTCGTTATGTTTGCGCATGACCGGAAATACGGCCGAGGCCGAAGACCTGACCCAGGAAGCGTTCCTGCAGCTCTATCGCAAGATCGCAACGTTTCGGGGTGAATCGGCCTTCTCCACATGGCTGCACCGGTTGGCTGTGAACGTGGTACTCATGCATCTGCGCAAAAAAGGCCTGCCTGAGGTTTCCCTGGAGGAGCAGTTGGAGCCACAGCAGGAAGACGGACCGAAGAAAGATGTTGGTGCCCGCGACAATGTGCTGGCGGGCTCCATTGACCGCGTGAACCTGGAGCGTGCGGTTGAGCATTTGCCGCCCGGTTATCGCATTATTTTCGTGCTGCACGACGTGGAAGGCTACGAGCATAACGAAATCGCGGAGATGATGGGATGCTCGATTGGCAACAGCAAGTCGCAGCTACATAAAGCCAGAATGAAATTACGGGAGTTGCTTCGCATCAGCCACAATGAAAAAGTCGTGCGGCATTAGAACCGTTAAGATTTTGCGTTGGCAAGTAGGAGAGGGAGAAATAAGCAGTATGAATTGCGCTGATTTTCAAAGAGTTCTGCCAGAGGTCATGGAAAGTGGCGGAGGGGCCGAAGAGAGTGCCCATCTTCACTCCTGCGCCATCTGCTCTGATCTCGTTCAAGACCTGAAGTATATTGCGGAAGCGGCCCGCATGCTGGTTCCCATGCAAGACCCTTCACCCCACGTGTGGGAGAGCATCGAAAAATCGCTGGAACGCGAAGGACTCATTCGCCCGTCCCGAGGTACGGTGCGCCTGGAACCGTTTCTGATACCCGGCGCTCGACGAGGCAATTTGTATGGATGGGCGGGCATTTCAGCCCTGGCCCTGGTGGCCATCACGATGCTGGTTTTTAACCGCCTGCACACTCCTGCTCCTGCCGGGAAAGATGATATAAATATCACCCGGGTAGATACTCCCAATCAGACGGAGGTTAGCGACGACGACCAGCCGCTATTGTCTGCGGTCACCCAGAAGAACCCGGCGATGGGAGAGACGTACAAAAAGAAGCTGCATAATGCGGAAGCCTATATATCCGAGGCCAAGCATTCGGTGCAGCAGAATCCCGGAGATGCCTTTGCCCGGCAGCAGCTTATGAATGCGTATCAGCAAAGGGCCGTGGTCTACGAAACAGCGGTATCGTATACAACCCGGTAAGTCACAAAAAGCAAGCGTAAGCTAGGGGAGAGAGATATGAGTTACAAGAGACTGAGCGCGGTTGTTCCCAGCGTCTATGTATTATCCGCGGGAGTGCTGGTCATGGTTGTCTCCGCCACTGTTTGGGCGGCCGACACCCGGAAAGAATTCAAATACAATGCCCTTCCCGGCAGTACGGTCAAGGTAAGCAACACCCTTGGGGCAATCGTGGTTCGCCCGGTAGCAGGACGGCAAGTCGTCATTGCCGCCACCACCCATTCCGACAAAGTTCAGGTGAATAGCTCCCAAATGGGCAACCGCATCAGCGCCGCCACAGATTTCGTGCAGCAGGTTGATCCTGGCTCCAAGGATGGCCAGGTTGAATACGAGATATCGGTACCCTCCGATTGCGGCGTCGTCATCCAAAATGGCAGTGGCATCACCAGGCTGGATGGCGTGCACAGCGATGTTACCCTGGATACCGAAAGCGGGCAGATTGAACTTTCCAATATCACGAATGCTCACCTTCACGTGCAAACGCTGGACGCCCCCGTCACACTCACAAATATTCACAGCCAGCATGTTGAGGTTGTGTCGAGCGGCGGTAGCGTTCAAATGACCAATGTCACAGGTCGCGCCGTTACGGCAAAAACGGATAGCGGTCAGATCACCTACGATGGAGATTTCGCCGGAGGCGGAGAATATTCCCTGGTAAACCATACCGGCAACATCAACGTTAATCTGCCTGCTACTGCTTCTGTTGATCTGGCCGCGCGTTCTCTCAAAGGCACCGTGCAGAATGATTTCCCCTTCCGGCCCAAAGCCGCTGAAGCCCAACCCTCAGCCAATTCCACGAATGACAAAGCACGTGCCTTCTTAGGCACCTCCAACTCCGGCCTTTCCTCGGTTCAACTCAATTCCTTCAGTGGTACAATCCGCGTTAGGAAGCGTTGAGAAAACTTTGGTTTTTAAAAATCTGGCAGGGTGGTTCGAGCGTCATTGAAAAGCAATGAGCAGCCGCCAGTGGTATTTCTGGTCGGCTTCATGGGGGCCGGAAAGAGCGCCGTGGGCCAATATCTGGCCCAGCATTACCGGCGGCGATTTGCCGACCTTGACCGCGTGATCGAGGAGCGCGAAGGCCGCACCATCGCCGAGATCTTTCAAAACTCAGGAGAGGTCGCGTTTCGACGGTTCGAAACCGAAACGCTGCGGATTCTTCTCAGTCAGGGTATGCCCTCCCCGCCGCAGATCGTGGCATTGGGCGGGGGCGCGTACGCGCGGGAAGAAAACGTACGCATGATTCGCGAGGCCGGCGCTGTAGCCGTATTTCTCGACGCTCCCGTGGAAGAGTTGCTGCTTCGCTGCCGTCGAGAGCCGAACGCACATGTGCGGCCAAACCTGCAAAACGAGAGCGTGTTCCGCAGGCTTTACGAGGAACGCAAGCCGCTCTACTATCGCGCGAACTTTCGCGTTGACACCGTGGGCAAGCCGATCGAGGAGGACGCGCACGAAGTGGTACGCGAGCTGGGAAAGGCAAAGATTTTGTGGGAGGAATCGTGAAAAAAACTGTCGTACAAGGACCGTTCATCGCGCTGTTTGTATTGGCATCGTCTTTTTCCTGGGCCTCAAAAAAACCGGAACCGCCCAAGAGCAGCGGCAGCCAGCAAATGGTTGATTCCGGCACCTTTGGTATCTATAAGGCGGGCCGCCGCCTGGCGACCGAAAGCTTTCATGTTGAGCAGTCGCCTGATGCCAGCGTGACCACCTCAGAGATCAAGCTGGAAGATGGCAGCTCGCACCAAATGTCGGAGCTCCAGTTAAGCCCGCTGGGCGAACTGCGCAAGTATGCCTGGCATGAAGAAAAGCCCGGCCAGGCCCAAACCACGATTACTCCCGGCGACGAGATCCTGATGGAACACATCGTTGACGGCGAT
>QIAW01000011.1:3133-4289 GCA_003225655.1 Acidobacteriota bacterium | reverse complement strand
TTGCCCACAATGCCGTCACCGTTCAGATCATCGGCGCCATCGGCCATGGTGAACGGGCGCGCGCTTTCAAATTGGGAAAGGGTCGAGAGCTCAATTTTCCAGGGCAGGTGCGCCGTACCCGCCAGCACAAAGCGGTGGCGCACGTCTTCGCCTGAGGGTCCATGGTCCCCGGGGCCAAAGGGATTGCGCACATCGCTCACGCCGTTTACGTAATCGAACAGCTCACCAACGGTCGCTCCCCAGGTAGTAGCGTTGGCCAAAGTATAGTGCGCGGTCAGGTTCAGCCAGCGGGAGTTGTGCTGCACCACGAATGAGACCCCGTCATAGCGTGAGCGGTTATCGCTTTTGAAAAGTGAGATGTTGTTGTCGATGCCGTTGGGCAGCGTGACTCCGGCGACATATTCATATCTGCGGTATTGATGCACCCCCTGCTGGTGTTCGTAGAAGACATTCGCGGCCCAGTTGCGGTTGAATGTGTGTTCTACGCCGGCGCTGGCTTGCAATGCATAAGGGGTGTGATAGCGGGGATCAATCAGCGCCGCCTGTTCGCCAAGCGGGGCACTGACGGCGCGGAAGGCATCCACCCAGCCATTCTGTCCCAGGTCGTTATAGTACAGGCCCACGCCCGCGCGGATCACGGTGTTTCCCGATACACCCGGCGCATAGGCAATGCCCAGGCGCGGAGCGAAAGCTTTGCGGTAGTCATGGGGGACGCCAAAGGGGACGGGTGCGCCGGGAATTTCGAGCAGAGGCAACGCCGGATTTTGCGATTGGCCGGCGCCGTTGGAATCAAAAAGACCGAAGCTGGTGTCGTAGCGTAAGCCGTAATTGAGGGTGAAGCTGGGGGTGAGCCGCCAGGAATCCTGCGCATACAAGCCCAGGCGCTGGACGCTCTGCGAAAAATGGCCGTTCCCGCCGGCGGAAAACTCGGCACTCGCATCTGGCGGGCAGGCCGAAGAATCGGCAGCGCATGCAGGATCAAACGCGGGTGCAATGCTGATTCCGTTGTTGACGTAGAAGCTCGGGTCTTGATCGAAATGAACCAGTGTCTCCGGATCGCTGGCTAATTCGCCGCCAAAGACCGGTTCATGAATGAAGTTGATCCCAAACTTCACTGTGTGAGTTCCCACGCTATGGGTTACATCGTAGCGGAACT
>QIAW01000011.1:0-3079 GCA_003225655.1 Acidobacteriota bacterium | reverse complement strand
CGCCAAAGGTCTCAAAGCCCGAGGTGGTATGAAAGTTGGCGCTGAAGGGGAACGCAAGGCCAAAGCCCAGGTGCGAGTTGCGCTTTTTGGTGTGATGAAAGCTATTGGCCTGAAAGGTAAACGAACCCAGCCAACTGGGCGAGAACTGGTACTGGTTGTTGAGCAGCACACTCCAGTAGTTCGAATCGGTCTGCGCGCCTGTCGAGGGCAGGGTGGCCTGCTGGACCAGGTCGTTCTTGGTGCGGTTCCAATCCACGGCTCCGCGCAGGAACCACTGCGAGCGCGTTGACTGTGCCCAGTCCAGGCGGTGGTCGTAGAGAAAATCTCTGAAGGGCACTTCGACCGAGGTGGGTACCGCGATGGAGGCAACGTTGGGAATCTGTCCCTGGCCCGCGAGCTGCGCCAGCGCGCGGAATTCAGCCAGCGTATCGTTGCTGTAAGCCACGCTGGCGTTTTCATGCACGTATTCCACCGAGGAAAACATCCACAGTTTGTTTTTCATCAACGGTCCACCCAGGGTGCCGGCCAGGTTCTCGCGCGAGAAGGGCTGCTTGGGATTGGGCTCGGGATTATCCAGCCGGTTGCGCGCATTCAGGGCTTGCTCGCGGAAATAAGCCGCCAGATCACTGTGCCAATTGTTGGCGCCGCGCCGGGTGGAGATGATGATCGAGCCTCCGTTGGTGCGCGAGGTATCGGCGTCATACTGCGCGGTGCGCACCACGAACTCCTGTATGGCGTCAGGCGAGTAGCTTTGCAGAAAGCCGCCGATGAAGTCGTCATTGTTGTCGCCGCCATCCACCGAGAGATCCACATTCAACCCCGAACTGCCGCCGAAAGAAACAGCGGTGATGCGCGCCTTCGTCGGATCAGAAGGCTCGACCGGCTGGGTCATCGGACTCAAATACGCGATGTTGGCAAAGCTGCGGCTGGCCAGCGGCAACGAGCCCAGGTCTTTGGCAGCAATCACTGTCTGCTCGATGCTGCTGGTGGTCTCAATGTTCTGGCTGGTGACCGATTCGGCGCCCGCCTCTACCTGCACGGTTTGCGGCGCCGCCGCAGGCCTCAGCACGATGGTTACGCTCGACACCGAACTCACGGTGA
The DNA here is from genome assembly GCA_003225655.1 of Acidobacteriota bacterium. Classification (GTDB taxonomy): domain Bacteria; phylum Acidobacteriota; class Terriglobia; order Terriglobales; family Acidobacteriaceae; genus QIAW01. The sequence continues at coordinate 1,978 of QIAW01000011.1, read as the reverse complement.
TCGTGACCGCAGAACGGGTCGTGGCAAATCGGGGAGCTGTAACTTCAAGCTGGTACTCGCCGGGTTGCAGCGCTTCCAGGCGGAACTCCCCCAACCCGTCGCTGCTCGTGCTCTTGCTCAACCCCGACGCTGTGGAAGTAGCAGAAACCTGCGCGCCTACAACCCGCGCTCCGCTGGCATCATGAATGGTGCCGGCAAGCGCGCCATCAGGAGTCTGTCCAAGAGCGTTCGAGGCGCTGACCAGAACCGACGTTGTCATGAAAGCAGGAAAGATGAAAATCGAACGAAACCACGGCCTTGAGAAGAACATGTTAGGTCCTATCTTTCATTCAGAAAGTGCGCATTCAGCGAGTACGCATCCAGCGAATACGGCGAGTTCTTGCAGCGTAAACTCGTTAATGTAACGGAACTGCGGCAACTACTACCAAGCTTCGTAGTTGCCGAGACTGGTTTGGAGCAGTGCCGGCTCTCGCGCAGCATTCACTCCACGCTGCTTCCGCTTCCACGGCAACGAGTGTAAAATGGTGCGGTCTTGAGCTTTCCTCGATTTAGCCTGCGCGGCTTTTTGCGTCCTCGCCAGGTAGCACGCCTCTCGCTCGGCGAGCTGGAGCGGCGCGCCATGGAAGCGGTGTGGCAAAAGCAGGAGCTTTCTGTACGCGACCTGTTCGAGGAGCTGCAAAAGCGCTGGGCCTACACCACGCTCATGACCACGCTCGATCGCCTGCACAAAAAAGGCATATTGAATCGCCGCAAAGAAGGCCGGGCCTTTCTTTATTCACCGCGCATCTCGCGCAAGCAACTGGAGCAGGGAATCGCCAGCGACCTGATTGATTCTCTTCTGGCGCGCAACGCGGGTGAGGTGGCGCCACTGCTCTCCTGCTTTGTTGAGGTGGTGAGCGAGAAAGACCGCAGCTTGCTCGATGAGCTGGAGCGCCTGGTGCGCGAGAAGCGGCGCACGCTCAAGGAGCGCGAATAAATGTACTTCGCCTTGGGAGCAACCCTCGCGCTGGCAGCATTCTTGCTGCTGAATGCGTTTTTCTGCCTGGGTGCGCATCTTCTGGTTCCCCTGGTTAGAAAAACCGCTTCGCTGCGTCCGAGAGCTGCATTGTTTTTCCTGCTCAGAATATTCCCTGCCTGCACGGCTATTCTTTGTACTTTCCTATTGGTCATTCCTTCGTATCTCAGCCTGGAACCAAGAGGCACAGCCGAGCGCATGGGATGGCTGCTGCCCTTGCTGGCGGCACTTTCCGCGTGGGTGCTTGCCGCCGCCTGGTTTGGGGCTCTCGCGTCGTGGCGCAGAAGCCACCTCATCCTGCGCGACTGGCTGCGCAAGAGCGAGGCCATCTCTTTGCCCGGAGTGAACATTCCCGCGTACCGGTTACAGGAGACTTTTCCCGTCGTAGCGGTGATTGGCGCTTTACGCCCACGCTTGTTTGTCTCGGGGCAGGTGCTTGAGGCGCTCAATGCGGAAGAGTTTGCAGCCGCTATCCAACACGAAATGGGGCACCTGGATGCGCACGACAACCTGAGACGCTGGCTGGCGCGCCTCTGTCCGCCTGGCCTGCCTTTCCTGCCGGGAGCCCGCAGACTAGCCCAGTTGTCGCACGCGGCTTCAGAAGAAAGCGCAGATACCTATGCCGTGCGAGAGGGGAAGGCCACACCTTTGGACCTGGCTTCGGCTTTGATCAAGGTCTCACGCATGGTGCCGGTGCGCCGTCCGATGGCGATTCCTGCAGGTGCTTACTTGCTCGAACAGCAGGATCTTCCCCATATAGCTCGCCGTGTGCATGCGCTGCTGGAAAAAACCGAGGGCATCGAGAACGCTCAGTCAATGAATAGGACTTCCTCAGATAGGGCCTCCACGTCCCGCCGCCGCAGAATTGCCCTTGTCGGGGTTTCAGCTTCTGCGATGCTTCTGCTGGCCGTTTCTTATCCCAGCCTGCTGCTGGGTGTGCACGAAGCCCTGGAAAAATTCCTG
>QIAW01000438.1 GCA_003225655.1 Acidobacteriota bacterium | reverse complement strand
GGTTGTGCTGCGTCGAGATGCCTTCGTTGCGGAAGTTGCGGTTGATCTCGTAGACCCGCTCCAGGCCGCCTACGACCAACCGCTTGAGATAGAGCTCAGGGGCGATGCGCAGGTACAAATCGATATCCAGCGTGTTGTGGTGGGTGGTAAACGGACGCGCCGTAGCCCCGCCGGCAATGGGTTGCATCATCGGGGTCTCGACTTCCACGTATCCGCGCGCATCCAGAAAGCGCCGGATGGCCTGCACCACCTTGCTGCGCTTCACAAAAACCTCGCGCACCTCGGGGTTCATGAACAGATCGACATAGCGCTGACGGTAACGCAGCTCTACATCCGTCAAGCCATGGAATTTTTCTGGCAAGGGAAGCAAGTCTTTGGCCAGGAATGTGATGGTCTCCACATGGATCGAGAGTTCGTTGGTCTTGGTACGGAACAGGTATCCGCTGACGCCAATGTGGTCGCCCAGGTCAAGCAGCTTGTACAGCGCGAAGCCGTTTTCGCCGACCGCATCCAGCCGCACGTAGATTTGCAGCCGCTGTCCCGCCTGCTGCAAATGGGCGAACCCTGCCTTGCCCTGGCCGCGAATGGACATCAGCCGCCCGGCCACCTTGACTGTGACGCGGTTTTTTTCGAGTTCTTCCCCAGTCTTGCCCGAGTACTCAGCCAGGATTTGTGGAATACCATGCGAAGCCTCAAACTTGTATGGATAGGGCAACTGTCCCAGGGCAGAGATCTTGCCCAGCTTCTCAATGCGTTCAGCGTATATTTTTTCGTCTAAGGACACGGTTCTCTTTCAATGTGAAAGTTAAACTTTTGATTATAAATTAGGCCTGGTGCCGGGAAGCTTTGGAGTCTGTGTAAATCTGCGCAATCGCGCATGCGTGAGAATTCAATCTGTGCATTCGCTCAGGTGTAAGAATTTGATATTGTGAAGGTCATGGCTTCAGCCATGACGGAGCGAAGCGAACCCCGGCGCTTCCAGCGTTGGGTATCGTAGGAAAGCGAATTGTAGTCCCGTAAGGGACGACGCTATACCTTCGAGACTCTTAACCTCATGAGGCAATGGCTCCCGGGGGCCAAGATCATTTTTGAAACACGTTGTATCGATATCTCTTCCCGTTAAAGCTGCATTTCCGCGCGAAATCCGATACATTCTTGAGAGGCCGTGGTTCTGCGGCAGGAAAAATATATGAATCCAGTGGAACCCGAAAATCCCTCTTCCAGACCGCAATCAACACCGGAAGACGAGCGCAATCAGAAGCGCAGCGCGTGGCTGCAAATTGCGCGTTACAGCCAGATCGGCTTCGCTTTGCCTGCGGCCACCTTGATCGGGTGGTTCTTAGGTGTGCTGATTGATCGCTGGCTGCATACTACGTGGGTCTACATTGCTGGCCTTGTGCTCGGTATGGTTACCGGGTTCGTCGAACTGATTCGCATGCTCCTCTCTGAGACCAAGGCCGAGACTAAGATCGAAAACAAATAAGCATGCCTGAAGATCTGTACAATTCTCAAGGCCCTTTATTGAGCCCTGCATTAATAAAGTCCCCTCGCGCCGCTTGCGGCGCAGGGTGGGAGCCCCGGCTTTCAAGCCGGGGATAAGGTTGAAATGACTTTGGGCTTTAGCCCCGGCGTTTGGAAATTAGGACATTTGTTATGCAACCACCAATCGGTTCCACCGATGCTGCTGGCGGCCCCGAGGGAGAGCGGTTTTACGCGCAAGCCTATGCCCGTATGGTGCGCTGCATGCTGATTGTGGCGCTATTGGCGGCTCCGCTGTTCTTTTGGCGGCCAGGATGGAAATTTGCGTCGGGTTTTCTATTCGGTTCAACGCTCGCGTTGCTCAATTTTCGCTGGCTTGAGAAGACCGTTTACGGTCTGGGCGAAATCATTCTCAAGAACCCGAATCGCCCGCCCTCGGGGCGTGTCGTGCGCCGCTTTCTGCTGCGGTACTTTTTGATCGCCGTCGGTGCCTATGTTATATTCAAGAGTTCGGCTACTGTTGTCTACGGCTTCTTTGCAGGGCTGTCTTTGCCTGTAGTTGGTGTTTTTTGTGAGGCTGTTTACGAGCTGTTCACTACTTTAAGATCACACTCTTGAACAGGTTTGGAACCAGACATTAACAATGCCTGAGCAACTTTGGTTTACACACTTCCTGAACCAGCACCTCGCCGGTGTGGTTACTCCTCTATTGCAGCGAACTGGCTTTGCGCCCCAGTACCCTGATGCTCCCGTCTCTAACTTTGTAGCTATGGAGCTGCTGGTTTTCCTGGTGCTGATCGTCTTTTTTGTGCTGGTGCGCGCCCGGCTTTCGGTCGAGAGTCCCAGCGGGTTGCAGCACATCGTAGAAACCGTGGAAGGATTCATCAACAACCAAAGTGAAGAGATTATTGGTCACCACAGCGAAAAGTTCACTCCTTTTCTGGTGGCGCTGGGACTGTTTATTCTGGTGAGCAATCTCTTGGGATTGATTCCTGGCTTTGAATCTCCCACCGCCAGTCCCGCTGTGCCCCTCGGTTGCGCGCTTCTTTCTTTCTTTTATTACAACATGCATGGGCTGCGGAAGCATGGGGTATTCAAGTATGCCAAGCATTTCCTGGGGCCCTTGGGGATCGTCGGCGCTGTTATCATGCTGCCCATCGAAATCGTCAGCCATCTGGCGCGTATGTTGTCGCTCACAGTACGTCTTTGGGCCAATATGTACGCCGGCGATCTGGTCACCATGGCGTTCTTTTCCATGATTCCTATCTTGGTGCCGGTCGTCTTTCTCGGCCTGCACCTTGCAGTGGCATTTCTGCAGGCATACATCTTTGTTTTGATGACCATGATTT
>QIAW01000057.1:1201-3837 GCA_003225655.1 Acidobacteriota bacterium | reverse complement strand
ATCTTGGGCGGCATGTTCCTGATGGGTGTATCGCGCAGGCAGCGCATGGCCGACAGGCTCAAAATCGTGGTCGCCGTGCTGCGCCCCTCCGAACTTAACGAGGCCAGCTTGGCGAAGTCATCCGTCTGCCGCGAGTTATACGAGACGCCGCACTGGAGACAGAAACGAAACGGCGCTGGCACAAAGTGGTAATCCCCGTAGGGGCGGGGGTTGGGACGATGCGGGGTGGGGACGCCTTGTGCTGTTGCGTCGCCCTCGTCCCCCTCCACGCCATCCCCCCGCACGCGCACGGAACGCGGCAAATCGTCGCGCCGGCTGCGGCGCACGCGAAAACCCACGCGTGTCTCCTCCAGCCATTCGTCCGGCAGCCGCTCTTCAACCGCGTCCTGGTCCAGCGGCCACGGATTGTCGCTGCTGTAATAGAGAAAACCCGCTTTCCCCTCGTCATCCTGCTGCTCATTCAGTTCGCGCGGCAGATACTGCCCGTCCTTCAAGCGCACGCAGTAATATTCCTGGCCGCACTCGCGACAGAAGACCAGCGGCAGCAGCACGCGATCACGGTCTCCGGGGACATACTGCTGCCGCTGCAGCGTCAGGTGCGGCTTCATCTCGAGCGAGGCGTAAATGGTATCGCCCTTGCTAATGAACTGGTGCAGGCGAAAAGCAAAGGGCGCGGCTCCCGTCTCCGGATGCGGCTCGCACTCGTATCCTGCCAGCAACGCCTGTTGAATGGCCGTCATGCAACGCAAAATGGGAACGCCCGTGACGCGGCTCAGTTCCGCGGCCGCCCCTTCTTTCTCAAGAGAGATGCTTCTGGGTATGCTGCGCGCCAGGCGTTCCCCCTCCTGCCTGACCCCAAAAGTGCTCTCAATCCAGGTAGAGAGCGGGTCAGCAACAAAAGACTGGTAATCGCGCGGCGGCACATACCCGGCATCCTGCACGCGCTCGGTCAGCGCTTGCACAAAGGCCGGGTCACCCTCGTCCCATCCATTCGTCGTTCTCGTCAGCGTCTCTCCAATGACGTGTTCCGGCCGCTCGACCGTGCCAAACATGCGCGACGCCATCGTCGCCACCCCGACGCGCCGCTCATCATACGTGCCAGCCCCCGCCAGTGTCGCCGAAGTTCCCACATATTGCAGCCCGCTCGTCCCCATGCGGTCCTGCACGCGGCGCGCCAGCAGCGCCACGTCCGCTCCCTGTCGACCGCGATAGGTGTGCAGTTCGTCCAGCACGAGAAAACGCAGCATTGAAGAGGCAATCAGCGCCGCGTCGGTCGAGCGCGTCAAGATCAGTTCCAGCATCACATAATTGGTGAGCAAGATATCCGGCGGGTTAGCACGGATGCGCTCGCGCTCGTCCTCCGATTCCTGCCCCGTGTAGCGTTCAAAGGTCACCGGCCCCTTTTTGTTGGGGTACCCCAGGCACAGGAATTTTTCCAGTTCCTTGAGCTGGCTATTCGCCAGCGCGTTCATCGGGTAGACAACAATAGCCTGTATGCCCTTGCCGCTGCCGTGGCGCAGCACATAATCGACGATGGGCACAATATAGGCAAGACTCTTCCCCGAACCCGTACCGGTGGTGAGCACATAGCTCGCGCCGCTCCGCGAATCCGCGCGCACTCACGGTGCAGCGTCCCCCGCGCCACCAGTTCATCAATGGTTTCGCCCGGCGCAAACAGCGGGTTGAGTTGAATGAGGGGATCAGGCCGGAGCATACCCTGCTGCAATTGTCCTTCAACAAAGTCGTGAATGTGGGGATCGCGAATCTGGATAAAGCTCTCAATATACGAAGCATAATCACCAATCAGCCGGTCGCGGAACTCAAAAATATTCATACTACCACTACCTTAATACAAACAAATATGAGGTTAGCTGTGTATTTTATAGAAACTTGGCGAGAAAACCACGAGGTCTTCAGCCTCGTGGATGAATCGCTGTCTTTTAGCCTTGGTTGACAATAGAGTGACGAATGGCCTCCTGGCTGGCATTGCCAATCGTCCAATAGAAGTAGCCATCACTCTAAAAGGTTCTTTCCAAAAATGGTGTTTCAAATCTGCCTTATAGCTTCTTCCTGCACTTGCACTTGGAATGGGTCTTTGCTGAAGAATCCATGATGAACGGGCGCTCACTTGCTTCATTTGCTCCAACTTGGGAATGGGTTTCAAAGCCAGTTTGTTGCCAAAAATATCCATCAAGATCGCATATCCCGTTGCCATTCGGCCCTTGATGAAGTATTCGTGACCGAGATAGCGAACCTTATCAAACTTCCGGAAGCCGGAGATTTTACCTGTAGGTATGCGTTGTTCGCTGCGAACGCCTTTCGTCTGTTGATAATCCCCATCGGGAACGCATTTCTTCCTGAGAACGCTGCTTGTTTGGAAAACGGGCTTTGTTCCTCGTGTCGCAATCATTGCCGCATCAAAGATATGTGCTTTTGGAAGCCCTGCAAGGAGGCGATGTTCTTTGGTCACAAAGCCCCACGTTTCCTCTGCTTGCACCCGTTGGAGCAGTTGGTTCCGAATGCTGTTCATCTGGGTAGCATGAAGCAGATTTCCTTTTCTCTTCCCTCTCTGCTTGAGTGTGACTGTGCCAGCATGCAGGCCATCATGGCAGGTTTTGCAAAGGGTCAAGAGATTC
>QIAW01000057.1:0-1149 GCA_003225655.1 Acidobacteriota bacterium | reverse complement strand
TTCCCTTACAGTGTTGACAGGTGTAGCCATCTCGTGTGAGCACATAGGCTTTGGTATTGGCGTAGCCGTAGTTGATCCCTTTTTGATACAGCCACTTGTTCTGCAACACCTCTGGATTTTTCAAGGCATGGGGATCAAAGGTTCCCGTTTCAAGCACAATGGATGTGATAGGCAATACCCACTGCACTAAGCGGATTTCTCGCAGATGTGCGTCGATTTTGCTCGTCATGGTGGGTGAAAATCGCCCTGTTCTGGTCGAGTTCTTTCGGTTCAACCAGCGAGCTTTGCGGTAGCGGGTTTTGCGGTGGCGACGATGACGACGAGAGGCCGCTCGTTCTTTCATCGTCTGGGCAATATCATTGCGGATTTCCACCTCAGAGAGATAGAGAACATTCCCATTTTCATCAGCCACCGCCGAACCCATCACGGAACTGCCTGTATCCACTCCAAGTGTCAATGGTTGCGTGTAGGCGTTCTCTGGCCGAGCAAGCAGTTGGATCGTAAAGGGGGTTCGGCGTACCACTTTGGCTTTTCCTTGTTTGAGTAACAAGCGGGCAATGACACACGAACAGGGCATCAGTGGTGCCCTCTCTGGTGAAAGCACATACACGACGTTCATGAAACCATTCCTTTCGGAAAAATGCTCTGCTTGCGCAGGTGATGCAGGTGATGCGTATCCATGCACTGTGACCATGCAGGGAATCCGGCCTCATCTCGACACTGTTAGAAAGGCTTTTTGCGCCTAAAGAACCGACCCTTTCCCCAGATCTACTTAACTCCAAGCGACAGAGCAGCGGTCTGATGCGTCAACCGCAGGTGTCATGACCCATCTAACGTCGCTCGCATTTCTGCGGCTGAGTCTGGTGAACTTAGGCTTCCGAAGAAGCCGCTGAGTCTTTAGCCCAGCGGTAGTTCACATATGGTCTTCTCGAATTCAAAGAACAGTGGCAGCGCCTTGTAATCGGCGAAGGGAAAGATCTGCGTGGCGTATACGCCGCCGAGGCCGCGTGTTAGGTCGATCCAATAATACGTGTTGGCAAGACCAGCCCAGGCCAGGCTGCCTGCTGAGCGACCGGTGGGGGCCTGTTCGTTGTTGATCATGAAGGTCAGCCCCCATCCTTTCGGCATGCCAGGGAAGAATTCCGCGTC
>QIAW01000437.1:1229-2535 GCA_003225655.1 Acidobacteriota bacterium | reverse complement strand
GGTCGGCTTCTTCCGCGAGAACCTGGTTTTGTTCACTTACCTGCACCTGGCGCCAATCCCCGATCTCACCGACGAGTTGCTGAAAAAAAAGGTGACCGGCATCGCCTATGAGACCGTCACCGACAAACACGGCGCCTTGCCGCTGCTCACGCCGATGTCCGAGGTTGCGGGGCGCATGTCGGTACAAGTTGGCGCCACCTATTTGGAAAAAGAAAAAGGTGGACGCGGCGTGCTGCTGGGCGGTGTCCCAGGAGTGGCGCCGGCGACCGTCACCATTATTGGCGGAGGCATTGTGGGCACGCACGCTGCCAAGATTGCCCTGGGCATGGGCGCAAACGTCACCATCATTGACCTCAACCTGAACCGCCTGCGCGAACTCGACGACATTTTTGGCGGACGCCTGCACACCCTGGCATCGAATTCATATTCGATTGCGCGCGCCACGGCGGAAGCCGATCTGGTGATTGGCGGCGTGCTGATCCCGGGCGCCTCCGCTCCCAAATTGGTCACTCAACAAATGGTCTCGAAGATGAAAAAAGGCTCTGTGATTGTCGATGTCGCCATCGATCAGGGCGGATGCGTCGAGACCGCGCGGCCCACCACGCACAGCAATCCTTCCTATGTGGTGGATGGCGTGGTGCACTACTGCGTGACCAACATGCCGGGCGCTGTGCCGCATGCTTCGACCCTTGCGCTTACCAATGCCACGTTTCCTTACGTCATGAAGCTGGCGCAGCACGGAGCCGAAGCCGCGATCAAGGCGGAGAGCGGCATCCGGGCGGGAGTGAATACGTACCAGGGCAATGTTACCTATGCCGCCGTAGCGCAGTCGCAAGGCAAGCCGTGGAAAGATGTGATGACACTGTTAGGGTAAGCGTATGGTGATTGGACGCACCACGTCTTTAAGACCAAGAGGACAAGCCACGATTTAACAAAATAACCGGACCACCAGCGAAATCTTTTTCTCATAGCTCAACCTTGAATCGCATGTCTGGCAGAGGTATGATTTTTGGTCTGGGAGCGCCAATCCCGGTGCTCTCTTTTAAGGCCCACCAAAGGAGGTACCCTCATGCCTATAACCAAAGAATTAGCTATCCAACTCGAAGATAATCCAGGATCTCTGGGAAAGGTCTGCAGAGAGCTGGCCAATAAAGGGGTGAACATTCTGGCATTTCAGGCGTTCCAATCGCCGGGAAACAGTTCAATCCGCCTCGTCGTGGATAACCCCACAGCAGCCAAGAAAGTCCTGGATACCGAGCACGTGAGCTATACCGAGACCGAGGTTGCACAAGTGAAACTTCAACAA
>QIAW01000437.1:0-1205 GCA_003225655.1 Acidobacteriota bacterium | reverse complement strand
GTACGTCGGCTTAGACCCGAATACGGATGTCGCCCTGCTGATCTTTGGCGTTAAAGAAGCCGGGCAGGCGGCGATGATTCTGGACCGGCTCGCTGCTGCGGCCTGAACCGAAAAATAACTCGTTCTATACCTATGGGAGGCGAGTAGGAGAAAACCCTGCCGCATCTTAAGCGCAGAAAACCGGATCATTCTTCTATTTGGCCTCCCTTTGAGTTTCCAGCTTGAGCAAGCCCCCTCCCTGAGACCGCCGGTTCCGGCGTAATGACTGGACAAAAATTGCCTCACACGATTTAATACCTGCAAGCCCAAATTCCACTTGTGAGGCAGGGTACGCATGATTCAACTTCAGGCCACGATGGTGTCAGCAGTTCTGGCAATGCAACGCATCTCCGCTGCGGGCAGCATGGTGCTGCAATCGCTGCAGCCGATCAGAACTCGCTGGCAGGTTTTCTGCGGGCAATTTCAGCACAATCTTACGCATCCGCCCGACCCGGAATCGATCCGCAACCATCACGTCGCTGGGGTGGCGGTGATTGGCCTGGCCGTGATTTCGTTTCTGGAGGAATCCAAAGGCGAAAAGGCGGGATGGATCCGCTACATCTGGCCGGGAATGATGTTTGTGATGGGCATTGCCATTATCGGCTGGGCTGATCCGGGTACGTGGCCCGATGGGCCCAAATCGCTGGCACAGGACATCGAAGCCATTCAGCACAAATTCTTTGCGCTCTTCGCCATGTCCTTGGGCGCGATTGAACTTTTCCGCCGGCTGGGCAAGCTGACCCACAAAGCCTGGGGATACGTCTTTTCCATCACCATGATCGGCGCCGGGGTATTTTTGCTCTTCCACCAGGGAGAGCACGCGCACATTGTCCACCTGCAACATCTGGCGATGGGGTCGGTGGGAGTCGCCGTGGGACTAGCGCAGGCAGCCAACAATGGCAAGCAAATCAAGAGCTGGCTGCGCCTGCACCTCTACAGTCTTTATATTTTGAGTCTGGGATTGCTGCTGCTCTTTTATGTAGAGTAGCCGCTTTTCTTGGGTTGTTTTCGAAAGCTGCAAGGGCCCAAGCCGGACCTCTGCCGGCTTCCATTGCACTCTGCCGGGCTTCCATTGCACAAAGTGTAGTGGGGGAAAAGTACAGGAAAATGAAAGCTTCTCTTCGTGCTCGCCATTCTCGACAAAATCTGCAAATGTCCCATTCTGC
>QIAW01000436.1 GCA_003225655.1 Acidobacteriota bacterium | reverse complement strand
CTAACAACTCGTCTTCCGAGAAATGGGCCAGCAAACGCAGCTCGATCTGCGAATAATCGGCCGCCAGAAGCAGGTTGCCCTCTTCGGCGATAAATGCGGCGCGGATTTCGCGTCCCAGCTCGGTGCGGATAGGGATATTTTGTAGATTAGGATTGGTGGAAGAGAGGCGTCCGGTCGCCGTACCGGCCTGATTAAAAGTCGTGTGCAATCGGCCCGTCCCGGAATGGAGCAGCGCGGGCAGCGCGTCCACATATGTGGACTTCAACTTTGAGAGCTGGCGGTATTCCAATACCAATTTGGGAACTTCGTGGGTAAGCGCAAGCTCCTCCAGAACGTCAACGGCAGTCGAGATCGTCTTCCCTTTGCCATACTTGACCGGTTTGGGCAGGTTGAGCTTGTTGAATAAGACATCGCCCAACTGCTTGGGCGAGTTGATGTTGAACTCGAATCCGGCAAGCTGGTGGATTTCTTTTGCCTTAACGTCGCATTCGCGCTCCAGACGCGATGACATCGCGGCCAGCACCTTGCTGTCGATCTTTACCCCTGCCTCTTCCATGCGCGCCAGCACCGGCACCAGGGGAAGATCGAGCTCCTGGTAAACCTTCATCAATCCAGCCTGTTCCACCTCGCGGCGCAGATCAGCGGCCAGCCGCCCAGTCACATCGGCCGCTTCGGCGATATCACCCGAAAGTTTATGGTTGAAGCGGCGCAGAGCAACATCAGCCAGCCGATGCGAGGAATACGTCGGATTTAGCAGGTAGGAATAAAGCTGCGAATCGTCGCTCACCCCGGTCAACTCTGTGCCTAATGACATCAGCAGGCGCATTGCCGCTTTGGCGTCGTGGATCGCCTTGGGAATCGCTGGGTCTTTCAAAACCGCGTAAAGCGCCTGCGCCACCGGATTGAAATCAAACTTGATGGCGAGTGCCTCACCTGGCTGTGCAGAAATTGCCATCATGCAATGTGATACAACACTCTCTTTGGCCGCAACCGGGGCAGCGAATGGCAGCGTGCCGCTCCCTTGCTGTTCATCTGCCTCCTCTTCGGTTTCTTTTCGAGTATCCTCTGCGCCGGCAACTTGCAGAGCAATCCCGAGGGCTGTTCCTTCTTTCAATTTCTTCAGCAGCTTTTCGATTTCCTGGGCAGAATCCGTCTTGGCGTAGTGTGTCTCGCCCCAATCGGCGGTCGGCGCCGCCACCTCCGCCAGCAACGTCGTAAATTCCAGCTCGGTGAAGAGCTTACGGCAGGCTTCAGCATCGGCCTCACGCGCGGTCATGACCTCGAGGTTCAGCTCAACGGGCACATTGCCGTCAATCGTGACCTGCTCTTTGCTGTAGAGAATCTGCTCGCGGTTGTTCAGCAGCGACTCACGGTAGGTCTTTTTCTCAACTTCGGCGGCGTGCTCGAGAGCATTTTCCAGAGTCCCGAAGCGGCGGATAATCTCGACCGAACCTTTGTCCCCAATTCCCGGCGCTCCGGGGATGTTATCAATCGCGTCGCCGCGCAGCGCCATCACGTCAATCACCTGCTCGGGACGCACTCCCAGGATCTCTTCCACCTTGGCGGCATCGCAGATCAGGTTGTCTTTGGGCGGATTGAGCACGCAGATTTTGTCGTTCACCAGTTGCAGCATATCTTTGTCACTGGAAACCACATACACGGGATGGCTCGCGGCCGCGGCCTGGCGCGCCAGGGTCCCAATTACATCATCGGCCTCAAAGCCCGACAGCTCCAAAATGGGAATGCGGTAAGCCTCAAGCGCACGGCGGATATAGGGCAACTGCTGCGCCAGGTCGGGCGGCATCTCGGAACGGTTGGCCTTGTAGCCTCCGTAGGCATGTTCTTTGAAGGTCTGGGTCTTAATATCGAACTTGCGGATCGAGGCGACCGTATCTCCCTTCTCATCACGAAAGGTGGGCGCCGCCACGTCAAAGACAGCGGCGAGGTACTCCGGCGTGAAGTCGGCGCGCAATTTGCGCAGCATATTCACGAAAACGTAGACAGCGGCCGTCGGGACGCCGGTCCGCGTAGACATCGGCCGCTGCCGCGCCATGGCATGATAGGCGCGGAAGATGAACGACATGGCGTCAATCAGAAAAACCCGGGGCTTGGTCGCGGCTGAGGGAGTCACAGGCAAATTAAAGTTTAACAGGAGCTAGGGGATTGATTCATTGGGTCATCGGATCATCGAGTCATTGCTTGATTGGCCATCGATCATTGATTCAATGGCCCGATGACCCAATGAATCAATCTACTCAATCAACATGCAGTCTCCATACGAAAAAAACCGATATCGCTGCTCGACCGCATGTTCATACGCAGCCAGCACGCGCTCGCGTCCGGCGAATGCGCTCACCAGCATGAGCAGCGTGGATTGCGGCAGGTGGAAGTTGGTGAGCAACGCTCTGATGATGCGGAACTGAAAACCCGGATAGATGAACAACTCGGCCTCGCCGGAACGCGCTTCGATGCGCAGCGTCGGTCCTTGCTGAATCTGAGATGCGCAATATTCCAAGGTCCGCACCGTTGTCGTGCCCACGGCAACGATGCGCCTTCCAGTAGCAAGCGCGGCATTTACCTTTTGCGCCGCGGCGGGGGAGATAGAAAATCTCTCGCGATGCATTTTGTGATCTTCCACGCGCTCGGCGTGGATCGGCTGGAATGTCCCCAGACCCACGTGCAAGGTTATCTCTGCAGTTTCAATGCCACGGGCACGGATGCGCTCCAGGATCTCGGGCGTAAAGTGCAATCCCGCAGTGGGAGCTGCGACCGAACCGCGCTCGCGGGCGTAGACCGTCTGGTAGCGGTCGCGGTCTGTCTGGACGTCGTCGCGCGAAATATAGGGCGGCAGCGGAATGTGGCCGATTTTTTCCAGCAAGCCAAAAAAGTCATCAACGGGAGTGAACCGCAAAGTTCTCTCGCCGAACTCGCCGCGAGCGATCACCTCGGCCTCAAGCGATTGGCTGAAATGAATCTTTTCACCGACGCCAATTTTTCTCCCCGGCCTCGAAAGTTGCCGCGTGAGCAGCACTTCCACCTTTCCCTGCAGAAATTCTTTGGATGCCGGGTTGTGCGGGCTGAGCGACTGTGCGCGCAATCCTGCGCGGTGGCCGAAGAGCCGCGCGGGAAAAACTTTGGTGTTGTTGAAAACCAGCAAATCTGTGGGGTGCAGCAAGTCGGGGAGCTCACGAAAGTAGCGGTCCTGTAATCGGCCTGAAGTCCGCTCCAGATGCAACAGGCGCGAGGCAGCGCGGTCGGCGAGCGGTTGCTGCGCAATCAGCTCTTCCGGTAAGTGGTAGTTAAAGTCAGAGACCAGCACTCGATGATTGTACTTAGCGGCAGGCGCTTAGCGCTCTCTCGCCTGAGCTGATCAGATCGGCAAAGACGAAACCATCGCGCTCCACTATTTCTCCCAATCGGATGCCGATCGGCTTCGTGAACATCGGCCCATCATAGGCAAAAGAATGAAATTCACCCTTCTCGCCGCAAGGATCAGTGCCGGCCGGAAGCTCCGCCAGAAGATCCAGAGCGAATTCACGGCCAACAAACTTCGGGGAAAGGACCTTGGGATCAACACAAGTCAGCCGGGCGCGCAAGCCGGAAGAGATCATCTCGCGCGCCAGCGAATCCGTCGGGACTTCCCATACTGGGAATATGGGTTCAAGCCCGGTATTCCGCAACTGGGTTTCCCGGTAGGCGCGCACGTTCGTCAAAAACAGGTCGCCAAAGGCAATCGCCTCCACTCCTTCCGCCACCGCCTTGCCGCAAAGCCGGCGCATGGTGTCTTCGTATTCCTGGTTTGAGCACGGCCATGGAAGCGGCACCGGCCACAGCGGCAATCCGGCGGCTTCCGCCTGCAGCTCTACCAATTCCCGGCGCACAGCGTGCATGGCGACGCGGTCGAAGGCGGAGTTGAACGTGGTCAACAGTCCCACGATCTCAAACTCATTCTTCTGCCGCAAAACGTGCAGGGTCCAGGC
>QIAW01000434.1:2044-3663 GCA_003225655.1 Acidobacteriota bacterium | reverse complement strand
CGCGCGAGCCGTCGTCGAGCCGGGCATCGCACATTGGCGATGACTCATCTACCCGTCGGCCCACGTTCGAGACAATCTTGTCGATGATGTGTCGGAGGTGGGCGGCGTCTTTAAAGACCACATTGGTCAGCTCGAGCATTCCAGCCCGCTCGATGTAAACCTGCCGGTGTGTGTTGACCAGGATGTCGCTGATAGATGGATCCTGCAGTAGCGGCTCAAGCGGCCCCAATCCGAAAACTTCATGCAGCACTTCGCGGCAAATGCGCTCTCTTTCTGTGGCGCTTAGCGGCACATTTGCTGCTGCAATCAGTTCGTAAATCACGCCCTGGACTTGCATCCGAGCGCGGATGTCTTGCAGTGACGTCAACTTTTCCAGGTCAACTTTGTTCAGCAACTCGCGATGAAGACTGGTCTTGAGCTCCTGATACGACTTGTAAACAGGACTGCCGTTGCCGCCATTCCCCGGCGCCTGTGGCATTGGTGCGCTTGAAATCCCGAAGCCCACGCCTCACCCTTCCCTACGAGACTCTGCCGAATAACCTCAAAACGCCGACCTTTGACTGGACTGCCGCCGCGGCCTTCGCTTTTTCCTGTTTATTGGTGCTGACCACCTCATGCGCCCACTTCTTTATGGCTGCCGCGAAATCGGACTTGTTCGCAGAAGAAATCGGCATTCCCGCGTTGATTGCCCGAATCACTTCGCTGTAGTTGTTTGGTATCCTCAATGAGATCGGGCAGCCAAGGGCTTTTTCAATACGGTCGTCCCCCAGTGGCCCGCGCTTAGAATGGCGGTTGAGTACGATGTGGATGCTGCTTGAGTTGTACCCAAGCTTCGCTAGATGTTCCATGTAGCGCACCGTATTGCGGACCGATGGCAGTTCGGCAGTCATGACGATCACCACCTGATCCGATTGGGCGATGCATGCCAAGGTCACATCGGTCAGCCCGGGAGGACAGTCCACCACCACGAACTCATAGATGTCGGCGAGAAATGCCAGCGTATGCTCCACCGCCGGTGGCGGTGCTCTGTGGATAGCGTCGACCGCCTCGGGCGAATCGAGGAGATGCAGTCCGGAATCGTGGTGCAGGAGAAAACCCTGCAGCAGCTCTTGATCTAGGCGGTCGGTGTTGCTGGCCAGTTCATAAAAGCTATATTGATGCCTGCCGGTTCCGAGATAGAGCGAAGCATCGCCCAAAGCGGGATGTTGATCCACCAACACACACTTCCACTGCCGTTCGGCTAGCTCCAGCGCTAAGTGCAACGCCAGCGAGGTGACGCCAGTGCCACCCTTCGAGCCAAGAAGCGTGATGATCTTGCCGCGAACCTTGGACCGCGCCTTTTCTTTCTGTTTCGCCTCCATGCGCGCAACTGCTTCGAGCACGCGCTCGTTCTGCACCGGTTTGAGCAAGTACTCGGCACAGCCGGCCCGCATAGCGGCGATAATCCGTTGTGGCTCCGAGGAGGCAGACACCCCGAATATATAGCCGTCGGGATATTCAGAGCGCAGTCGCTCCGTGACCCAGATCGCTTCTTCCGCATTCTGGTCGTAGTCAATGATGCAGATGTGGGTTTGTGCACGCTCTAATGCGCGTCCCACCTCGCGCTCAGCGCCTACATA
>QIAW01000434.1:0-1740 GCA_003225655.1 Acidobacteriota bacterium | reverse complement strand
CAGTGCAGTCATATCGACAATGGTCGGCGTGACGATCACCACCAGCTCGGAGTTGGTCTTGTTGATCGACCGCGACCGAAAAAGCTGTCCCAGGATCGGAATATCGCCGATTCCCGGCACCTTGGAGAACTGCGCTGTGGTTCTTTGATCAAGCAACCCTGCGATGCCAAAGCTCTGGTTATCCTTCAGCTCCACCACCGTTTCGGCGTGGCGCGTGGCGATTGCGGGCAGCAGAAAGCCGCTGATGGTGACCGCATTCGAGAAATCGAGGGAGCTCACTTCCGGAAATACCTTCAGGCGGATGGTATTGTCGTCCTCGATGGTGGCGGTAAATTCCAGCTTTACGCCGAAGGGCTTAAATTGGATATTGACAGTGGTCGTGCCGGCCACGCCAGATACTACTGGGTAGGGCAATTCTCCTCCAGCCAGAAATCGCGCGGACTCGCCGTTAGCTGCCAACAAGTTGGGCTCGGCCAGGATCTGCAACACATTTCGCTGCTGCTGATCACGGATCGTGGCTCCCAGATTGATGTCACTGCGGAAAATAAACAGATTCAGCAGATCGTTCAGGCCAAAACTAGCGGGCTGCCACCGGGTGTCGTACCCGGAGTAACGTTCTTGGGCACGGCGCCGATGTTTGAGGCCACGCTCCCGCCGAATTGCTGCGTGCCGGTGGCGCCGAAGCTATTCGTTGCTCCGGTACTGAACAGGTTGATACCGAATTGGCTCAGTTTTGCGCGGTCCACCTGGGCAAAACGCACCTTGAGCAAGATCTGCTTCCGCCTGCCAGGGTCGGCGATGCGGCTTGAGTTGACAATGTCTTTGGAAAAGGGTGCCGCCATTTTGCCGATCTGTTCAGCTACCGCCTGGCTTGATACCGTTCCCGTCACCACGACCCGCTCTTCCTCTGCCTCAGCTGTAACTGACTCGCCCGGAAAACTGCGAGAGATCGCATCTCGGAGCAACGACACATCCACATCCGCGAATACTTCCAGGATTCGCGATTGGTTGTTTTCTTGCCACAACACCACGCTGCTGCTGCCGGGGGTGGTCGCGGTTACCACCAGTTCGTTGGGCGCAGTTGTGGCGGTGGTCACCACGTTAGGGTTACCCACCAGCACTCGCCTCAAACGAGCTTCAGTGCGGATTACTACGGAATGGCCAACCAAACGGGGACGGCAGCCGCGGCTGTTGCCGCCATTGCGGAAGCGGAGGGCATCGTGCAGCCGGGCGCCATTAGCGCCATCAGCGACAGCAATCGCGCCAGGGCCTGTAATTGCAGAAATTGCCTCCTCCACTATTCCGGAGTCGCCGGAAACTTGGCGATTGTGACTTTGTTTCCCATCAAGGTTTCCACAATGTAAGCAGCAGCCGGCTTTAGTGCGACTGCATGCTTCGAGTGTGACGTCGCTGACATTTCGGGTGTACCTGTCAGTTGGGCCATCCCAACCGCAGGCGTATCTGGTTTGGCGGAGTCTCCGTTATTACGGAGAACGAAATGAATGGTGCCCTGGTTTTGTGCTACCTGGTTCTGGGCCAGGGCTAGCTTTTCCGATTGCTCAGGGGTGACCAGCAGCGTGACCACAGCCACGTTTTCCGGCTTGCCGTCCGGATCGGGATCGATCTTGGTTCCGGTTGAAAGTACCTGAACGTCTTGCAGCACCGTGCGGGTGGCAGCATTCGCGCTGTTGTAGTCGCTGCGCAACGTGACCAGCACATCCACGTGCGAACCCGGGAAGA
>QIAW01000433.1 GCA_003225655.1 Acidobacteriota bacterium | reverse complement strand
CGTTCCTCGACCCCAGCGTCGCCGCTTTCTCTAATATAACGGTGGATGAACTGCGCAGATTCTTCGTCTGAAAGCCCGAAATGAAAAATTGCGCCAGCAAGATCAAAAGCAGGGTCGGTCATCCCCAATTCGTTTTTGCCATGGCAGTGATGTTCGAAATCTGCCTTCAAGAAACGAGAGCCCACTGCCAGCCACTCTTCGGGTGACATTTTGCTATCGGTCATGACCGAGATCTCGCATTGCTGCGAGAGTTGGCGCTGGATGCGCGGACGCTTGAGGGCAGCCACGATCCTTGAGCCATAGGCGCGACTGAGCGAGCTTGCCAGGATTTCAAAGCCTTTGTGACGGCCTTCGGTTGCCAAGTCAGGCGTAGGATCGTTGCTTAGACGCAGGCTTCTCGCGCGTGCCGTAACATAAGACACTATGGAACTGATGAACTCTTCACGATTTTGGGTGAGAGGCTGCGAATGTTCCGTTTCGGAAATCCACTCCGTGTAGAGGATTCCATCGCGCAGGCCCACCATGGGAGGAACGAAGTCTCCCAGCTTTTGTCCGGCGATGAAGGCGTGGTAGCCTAGCCATCCGCAGCCAACACTCTTGGCGAGTACATAGCGGACTTCGTCATCACCGCTGGCGCGGCTGAGATGCACTTCGTACACTCGCTTGAGGCGGACATCCACTCTCTCGGGCGCTTCCGTCTGCCACTTTTGGTTCAATTCTTTTATCTTTGGGTTGTGAATGGCTACAATCCGGCTCGCAGCATAACCCCGGGCTTTGAAATATTCATTGAAGAGGCCTTGGACCGCATTCGAATCAAGCAGCCTTTGCTTGTAACGCTCCTCCGGTTCCAGCGTAATGATGTTGATTTTCCGAAGCGATTCGAATGTTTGTGAGCTTCTCCATCTGGGGAAGGCCGGCTCGACCGGGTTCAGTACCACAATATCCTCATCGGAAAAACCAGCCTGGCGCAGCAGCTCGACTGTCTGGGCCAGCGTCTGCCCGGAATGAATCGATTCGTCAACAATCAACGCCCGTGATTTCTTTCGCGCAGCTTGCCGAAGCGCCTCTAGCTCCCATAGCGCAAGGCCCTTCCTGGGACGCACCGCAATCCAATCCGTGTCTTGCTGGCGGTCGCGAAGGTAAGCGCACAGCAAAGGCGCGAGATACGATCCGGCGGTGCGCAATCCGATAACGATGGCAGGCCGTTCCCGTTCAGGGAAGATCGCAACAAATTTCTTGCCCAGTTCAATACAATCCTGAGGAGCGAAGTCCCTGGAGCGGAAGAAGGCCGGGATTTTCGGACGACACTTCCACAGAGATTGAGAAAACTTCGGGGGAAGCAGGCTGGTCAGGCAATTACGCTGTTCGAGCAGGCGAGCTCCGTTCAGATCGCCGGCAATAAACGAATGCTTCAAGAATTCAGTTGCGGCAGTTGCCCAAGTCTGTCTCCAGCGGAGCAAGCGCGAGAATGATGCTGCGCGCAGCCGGTCTGCCCCGTCGAACAGCTTCTTCAATGCGCGAGTTCCAGCGCCGGCAAACGGCAGGACTTTACTAATCCTGGAAAAATCGTAGATATTGCCCAATAGATAATCATCGATCGTGTCCGTGATGGCACAGGAAAGCAGAAAGATATTCGTGATCACCTCGGACCGCTGCCAGCCTTCCCAAGCTTCGTTGGACATCTGGTCTAGCTTGTTCAACTCCCGCGCGAGATGGTCCACCACTTCTGAGAGAGTAGGAAACGCGTTGAGGCACCAGGAATACTGGCTGTAAAAACTCAGCTCCGCGGCGAGAGGCAATGCCGGGAGCGGCTCGCAGGTCTTTCGATCCAGGATCTCTGCCGTATCCACAAAATCGCCGCGCATCGCCACCGGTATAGGTTCCAGCACAGGTAATCGTGATTCCTGCTCACGAATCGCGGAGCCTGATGCGGCAGAAAATGTCGCAACTTCAAGATCTAGGCAAAGCTTCTTAGCGACCGGGTCGTCGAATTTGTAGGCTTCATTCATGTATCTTCGTTTCCTATTGAGTTAGCTGATTGGCGTGTACGCTTTTTGAAGAGCTGCGTGCTGGCTGAAGGGATCGGTCCTTCACAGACCAACAGCCGAATTATCCAGGGGGACTGCTTCGGCTGGGAATGCCAGTTCAGAACTGTCGGCTGTGCCGTCTCTTGCCAGACTCATTGTCTTGATTCGCCTGAGAATCACCTCTAAGAGCCGATCGTGATCATCGAGAGAGCTAAAGGTATGGTCTGAGCGCGGAATAACGTCGAGTGTCACCTTGCCGAGAGCGCATGAACGTTGAAGCTCATCCCCTCCTGCCTCTCGTAGCTCATCCAGCAGCGGGTCGCCCTGCGAGCATAGAAATGTTAAGCGCACGTTGCGTCTCGCCAGAGCTCGCAGATTTGCCGCGAATGGAGTTTCTTTGGCCGTTATCCTGCTCCGGGAAGCAAACAGGCGCTTTACCTGCAACCGCAAAACTTGTATGAGCTGACGATAGTTCGCTCTCCCCGTGAACAGCTTGCGCCA
>QIAW01000056.1:10636-14707 GCA_003225655.1 Acidobacteriota bacterium | reverse complement strand
TGGTTCACGCGCTCGGCGAGTGAGTAGCGAAGAATGCGACCGCCGCTTTGGCCCACGGTGCGCGCTGAAGGCAAGGGATAGGAGATGCTCATGGCCGGCCTCCCTTCCCATTCTTGTCGCCGTTCACCTGCTTGGGACCAAAGCGCAGGTAGTGCAGCGCCACGCCGAGGACGCCGCCCACTATGGCCAGATTGCCCAACCACTTGACCGGTCCCTTCCACAGGCGCACCACCCAGGGAACGTGCGGATCTTTGGGCAGGTCGCCGTAGGCTTCAGGGTTAGTCGCATCGTGCAGGACATAGATGACGCCCGTACCGCCCACGCCCGGCGGATCGTAGACGCCGGCCTTTTCGAAGCCGAAATGCTCACGAAGCTGCTGGGCGCGGTTCTCTGCCAGGTCTTTCATATCGTCCTTGGTGCCGAAGTGCAGACATCCGGTAGGGCAGGCCTTGATGCAGGCGGGCTCGAGTCCTTCGGTGACCCGATCAGCGCACAGGGTGCACTTGAACATCTTCTTGGTCTCGGAGTTGAACTTGGGAATATCAAAGGGACAGCCGCTGACGCAGTATCCGCAGCCGATGCAGTGCTCCTGCTGAAAATCGACAATGCCGTTGGCGTACTGCACAATGGCGCCATCAGCCGGACACGCCGCCAGACATCCGGGATCGGCGCAGTGCATGCACTGGTCTTTGCGCATCAGCAGCATCAGGCTGCCGTCTTCGCGCTCGTGCTCGTTGAACTTGATGAGGTTCCAGTAGTTCCACGCGGTTTGCGGCATGGTCTGGTAGCTGTTGTTGAAGGTGGTTTCGCTGAAGGTGTAGCCGTTCCACTCCAGGCAAGCTACTTCGCATGCCTTGCAGCCGATGCAAGTAGTGGTGTCAATGAGCTTGCAGACCTGCTCTGCCCGCTTCACGCCCTCGCCCGGAACCGGCCCGGGGTGGCCGGAGATTCTGACGATTTCCAGTGTTGCCTGGCTCATATATATTCTCTACGCCTTGTTTAGTCTTATGCCTTCTCAATCTTGACCAGAAAACCCTTGTATTCCGGGGTGTATGCATTGGGATCAACCACGGTCGGCGAAAGCCGGTTGACGACAGTCCTGGGGACCTTGCCTGCATCTTCCTGAATGCCGCGGAAGCCTTGATGGATGGGAATCCCGATCTGATATGTCTTCTTGCCATCGATCATCATCGGCTTGATGCGCTTAGTGACCATCGCCTTGGCGAGATAGTAGTCGCGCGCGCTGGTTACCTTGACCATGTCGCCGCCTTTGATGCCCCTCTCAGCCGCCAGCTCTTCAGGGACCTCGACGAACGGCTCGGGAATCAGTTGCACGTTCATGGGATTGTTCTTGGTCCAGTAGTGGTAATGCTCGGTCAGACGATACGTGGTGCAAATGATGTCGAAGCCCTGATCAACGGTGCCGTATTTATCCGCCGGCGTTTTGAACTTCTTGACGACTGGATTGTTCGCTTGCTTGGGATGCAGCACATTTTGCGTCGGACTCTCGATGGGTTCGTAGTGCTCGGGAAATGGCCCATCGGCAAACGCTGCCAGGGGCGCGAAGATTCGGCCTACCCCTTCCGGAATCATGATGAACGGGCCCATGTGGTCTTTGGGGTTGGAATCCACCTTGAAATCGGGCACATCGTTGCCCGCCCACAGTTGCGTGGCCTCATTCCACCAGACCTGCTTGCGCTCCGCGTCCCAGGGTTTTCCCGCGGGGTCGCAGGACGCGCGGTTATACAGCACGCGGCGGTTCGCCGGCCACGACCACGCCCAGTTCTGGTAGATGCCCAGGCCCGATGGATCTTCGGTGCCGCGACGGGCCATTTGGGGCCCAGCCTCGGTCCAGGATCCTGAATAGATCCAGTTGCCGCAGGAGGTTGTGCCGTCATCTTTCAGCCAGGCAAAGCCGGGCAATTGCTGGCCTTTCTTGATGACCAGCGGCGTCTTTAGAATGGGATTCGGATTGGGATCGGTGAGATCGGCAAGCGCTTTGCCATTGATCTCTTTGGCCAATTCGCTGAGCGATGGATGCCTGGCATCGGTGTACGCCCAGGTCAGATGCATGATCGGGTCGGGGAACTTGCCGCCTTCAGCCTTATAGAGATCGCGCACTTTAAGGAAAATCTGCGCCACGATGTCCTGGTCGAGGCGGGCCTGGCCCGGCGGAGGTACCGCAATGTTCTTCCACTGCAGCCAGCGGGATGAATTGGTCATAGATCCGTCTTTTTCGGCGAAGCCGGCGCAGGGCAGGCGATAGACGGTGGTCTTGATGTTCTTCATCTCGTCGGTCGAGGTTCCCGGCGCCTTCCAGAACTCGCTGGTCTCGTCGGGATAAATTTCGCCCACCACCAGCCAATCGGCCTTCTTGAGCGCGTCGATATTTTTTTGCGTATCCGGGCCGATGGCCACGCCGTTCATGCCAAAGGCGAACATGCCCTTTACCGAACCGCGATACATGTTGTCCCAAATCTGCGTCCAGGAATAGTTGCGGTCAATCTTGGGCATGTAGCTGAAGGCCCAATCGTTTTCCTTTTGCGCAGCGTCGCCGTACATGGCTTTCAGATAAGAGACGGCAAACTTGGGCGTGTTTCCCCAGTAGTTGAACGAATCCCAGGGACCAGGCTTTGAAGGCTTGGGCGTGGTGCGCTCAAGGTAAGTCTTCAGGTCAATATCGTTGGGGTTCGGGACTTTTAAATAGCCCGGCCAGATGTCGTAGACGCCGCCCATGTCGGTCGCGCCCTGGATGTTGGAGTGGCCGCGAAGCGCATTGACTCCGCCGCCTGCACGGCCCACGTTGCCCAGTAACAACTGCAACATCGCCGCGGTGCGTATGATCTGCGTGCCGAAGGTGTGCTGCGTCCAGCCCACCGCGTAGATGATGGTCGCGGCCTTTTTCATGTCCCCATTCTTGCGGACAGAGGTAAACAGATCGGCGGCCTTCAGAAACTGGTCTTTCGGGATACCGGTGATGCGCTCGACCATCTCCGGGGTGTAGCGCGAATACTGCTGCCGCAACAACTGAAAGACGCAGCGGGGATGCTGCAGGGTTAGATCATAGGCGACATTGGGTGGCATCGTTGGCAGGGGCGCGGGCGTGGGCCCCTGGTTGGCCTTTGTTCCCGCTGGGCTCGCGCCTTGATACCCTTGCCCCATGGTGCCCGGTTTTGCACTTCCACCCTGGGCGTCACTCTGTGGCAGCTCGCCGGCAAGAGAGGCGCTTGCGAGTACGACTGTCGCTGGCGCCGTGGCCGAAGCATTGCCATTTACAGCCGCATGGTAGTTAGCCGGCTGGGGTGCGACCTGTGCAGCTGATGTGGCCGCGGTTGGAGTAGCCGCCGGAACGGCTGGCGCAGTGCCGGCCGCAGCAACGCCGTTCATCGCCACAGCTTCTTCGTAGTCTGAGTTGTACTCGTCGTCGGTTTGGGCGACCTGATTTCCCGGAGCTTGGGTGGCGTCGGCAGTTTTAGCCGCCCCGCTCAGGTCGCCGCCTTCCTGGTAGTTCCACGTGGATTTGTCCTTGTAGGTCTGGGTCGCATCATCAAAGCCCGAGTACAAGCCGTCGTCGGGCAGCTTGAAACCTTCTTTCACAATGAACGCCGCGTTAGTGTAGTTGGTGAGGTAGTCCTTGGCGATGCGGTTGTCTTCGATGGCGTAGCGGATCATCCCGCCCAGGAACGCGATATCAGCTCCCGCGCGAATCTGCAGAAACAGGTCGGCGGTGGCGGCGGTGCGCGTGAAGCGCGGATCCACCACGATCATCTTGGCGTTGCGGGTGCGCTTGGCCTCGAAGGCCCACTTGAATCCGCAGGGATGGTTCTCTGCCGGGTTCCCGCCCATGATCAGCATCATGTCGGTGTTCTTGATATCGGTGTAGCCATTGGTCATGGCTCCGCGCCCAAAAGTTGGTCCCAAACTTGAGACCGTGGGGCCGTGTCAAACACGGGCCTGGGTTTCCAGGTAGCAGACCCCCAGGCTGCGCATAACTTTTCCGGCAAGAAAGTTGAATTCGTTGGTGTCAGTGCAGCCGCCGATCCAGGCAATGCCCTCGCAGCGATTAGCGGT
>QIAW01000056.1:0-10480 GCA_003225655.1 Acidobacteriota bacterium | reverse complement strand
GCGATGCTCCCTTGGGACACAAGGTGCCGCGGTTGATAGGATGATCGGGATCGCCCTCAACATGGATGACCTGCGGGGTCACGTTCTTGGCTTTGTCACCAATCGTATAAATGAGCACGCCGCAGCTCACCGAGCAATATGGACAGGTGGAGCGCGTCTCGGTGGCGCGGGCAATCTTGAGTTCGCGAAGCTGGGCGTAGGCGGGCGTCAGATCAAACCCGAACAGCAAAAGTCCGGCGCCTCCCAGTGCGGTGACCTTCAGAAAATCTCTGCGGCTGGCATCCATGGTTTGATCTCCTTTCACGTGCTTCTGATCAAACACCCTGATTGATATGTTGGTTGGCGGTTTACGGTTGCCTAAGGTGCGCGCGAAGGGCCCTGTTTAAAACTTTACTTCGATGCCGAACAGAAAATGGCGGAACGCAGTGTATCACAGTTCCTATGGCTTGAATCGAGTCCTCAATAGGCCGACCGCGTCAAGTAGCGCCGGCGTCCTCGCCGGCTGTCGTGTTGGGTATCTTGCCCACACTCCCTTGTGGGTATTCCAAACTGCACCATCGCCCGGGTTATGTTTCTGAATGCCTAAGTGCCTTGCCGACTGCTCGCTGCATTACAATAGCGAGTTCTTGAATCGGAGCTTTCATGTCTGCTGCCGGAACAGCAACAAGTGCCCATCCAACCCCGCGCGCCAAGCGGGCACACCGTATCTCGGCAATAATGCACGCGCTCCTCGGATTGCTTGTCGCTTCGCAGGCGGTCACAGTGCTTTCCGAGCGTCCGGAGCTCCTGGCCTGGGCAAGTCTGGGTGCAGGTGTTGCCCTGGTCGCTGCTGGTATTTACGAAGTCTTCGCCTCCGAGCGTCACCACTTTGCCTTGTTTCTTGTCGAGGCCGCCGCCGGAATCGAGATCTGCGTCGCAGCCATCGAAAAATTCCATCAGCATAAGCATTACGTGCAGTGGGCGATGCTGGTCGCGGGAATAGCTACTATAGTTGTCTCGTCTGTGCGATTTATTGTGGTAACCCGAAGCCAGCGCCATTGATGCATTACTTTTTCATAAATATTTGCCGTTCCTTCCCTTTTGGAAATTTTCCCTTGACGGGTGGTCCACACAAATCTGGGGTGCCCCACTCGCGCACCAGCGCAGGTGGAAACTTATTTCTGCGCTGCCTTCTTCGCCCATTCTGGTGGAAAGATGGCATTCACTGTGACTGGCCCGGCTTCGCTATAGGCATACTGCCGGAAGCTGCTCCAGTGCCGCCGTCTCTTTCTTATGGAGAATTCTGGCTCTTTCGCTTGTCCAGGATTCTTCAGAGAACTGAGTACCGAGTACTGGGTACTGAGTACTTGTTTAAATTACAATAGAAGGTTTCGGAGGAGTCAGCGGAATGAACAGCTTTAACAGCAAGGCCGCTTTACGCGTGGGCGGCAAGGAATATGAAATCTATCGCCTGGATGCGCTCGATAAAGCGGGCATCCCGACTATGCGCCTGCCCTTTTCTCTGCGCGTGCTGCTGGAAAACCTGCTGCGCAACGAAAACGGGCGTTCGGTCACGGCCGGTGACATAAAATCGCTGGCCCATTGGTCGCCGGCTGCTGTTCCCTCCAAAGAGATTGCCTTTACCCCGGCGCGCGTGCTCATGCAGGATTTTACCGGCGTTCCCGCCATCGTTGACCTCGCCGCCATGCGCGATGCCATGAAAGAGCTGGGAGGCGACCCGGCGCTCATCAATCCTCTGCTGCCTGCCGAGCTGGTGATTGACCACTCCGTGCAGGTGGATGAATTCGGCACCACCAAGGCTTTCAGCGTCAACGCCGCGCTCGAATTCCAGCGCAACCGCGAGCGTTACGCATTTTTGCGCTGGGGACAATCGGCATTTCGCAATCTTTCCATCGTGCCTCCCGATATGGGAATAGTGCACCAGATCAACCTGGAGTATTTGGCCAAGGTGGTCTTCGTCAAGAGCGAAAACGGCAGAAACGCCGCTTATCCTGACACGCTCGTGGGCACCGACTCGCACACCACCATGATCAACGGCTTGGGCGTGCTGGGCTGGGGCGTGGGCGGAATCGAGGCCGAGGCGGCCATGCTAGGCCAGCCGGTTTCCATGCTTATTCCCCAGGTTGTGGGCCTGCGCCTGAGCGGGACGCTGCGCGAGGCCGCGACTGCAACCGACCTCGTCCTCACCGTGACCGAGCTGCTGCGCAAAACCGGCGTGGTGGGCAAATTCGTGGAGTTCTTCGGGCCGGGTCTTCCCACGCTGCCACTGGCTGATCGTGCCACCATTGGCAACATGTCCCCGGAGTACGGCGCCACCTGCGGCATCTTTCCCGTGGACGAAGAAACCCTGCGCTATCTGCGCATGACCGGACGAACGGACGAACAAATCGCGCTCGTCGAGGCCTACTGCAAGGAGCAGGGCCTGTTTCATTCCAGGCAGTCGCCCGAGCCGGTGTACTCGCAGGTGGTGGAGCTCGATTTGGCGAGCGTCGAACCCAGCATCGCCGGCCCCAGGCGGCCGCAGGACCGCGTAGCGCTCTCGCAGGCGGGCAAATCGTTTCATGACGCTCTGCCTTCTTTGCTCAAACCCGGCTCCACGCACAAATCTGTGCAGCAGGTGCAGCGCCTCGAAGCTGAAGGCGGTGGTGGAACTGCTGTGGGCACTGAAGACGTTCTGCGCGCTCCGGCAGCGCAGAAATCCGTGGTTGCGGAAATGGAAGAGGACCTCCGCCACGGCTCGGTTGTGATTGCCGCCATCACCAGTTGTACCAATACATCGAATCCGTCGGTGATGATTGCCGCCGGGCTGCTGGCCAAGAAAGCCGTCGAGCGCGGCCTCAAGACCCCACCCTGGGTCAAGACCTCGCTTGCCCCCGGTTCGCGGGTGGTGACCGAATACTTCAAGAAGGCAGGACTGCAGCAATATCTCGATGAACTGCGCTTCCACACCGTGGGTTACGGATGCACCACCTGCATCGGCAACTCCGGCCCCCTGCCCGCGGAAATTACCCAGCAGATCGCCGAGCACGATCTTGTTGTTGCCTCGGTGCTCAGCGGAAACCGCAACTTCGAAGGACGCATTCAATCCGAGGTGCGCGCGAATTATCTTATGTCCCCGCCGCTGGTGGTGGCCTACGCCCTGGCCGGGCACATTGAAAAAGACATAACGCAAGACGCACTCGGCACCGGCAAAGATGGCAGGCCGGTTTATCTGAAGGAAATTTGGCCCACGCCCAAGGAAGTTGCAGAAACCGTGGCCAAGTGCATTGATTCCAGCATGTTCAAAAAGAACTACGACGAAATCTTTGCCGGCGATGATCTGTGGAAGAGCATGAAAGTTCCGGGCGGCGAAACTTTCGCCTGGGATGCGAAATCAACCTACATCAAGCGCGCTCCGTATTTCGACAACATGCCGAAGACGCCGGCGCCGGTCGAGGATATCCGCCGCGCGCGCGTTCTCGCCATACTGGGCGATAGCGTGACCACTGACCACATCTCACCCGCGGGATCCATCAAAGCAACCAGTCCCGCCGGGAAATATCTTAATGAGCACAGCGTCGCTGTCGTGGATTTCAACTCCTACGGCTCGCGCCGCGGCAATCACGAGGTCATGGTGCGCGGAACCTTTGCCAACACACGCCTGCGCAACCTGATCGCGCCCGGCACCGAGGGCGGCGTCACCCGGCATCTGCCCGATGGCAAGCCGATGTCCATCTTCGAGGCCTCCGAGCTCTACAAGCAGGAGGGAGTGCCGCTGCTCATCCTGGCGGGCAAGGAAAGCCGTCATCGCAGAGAGTTACGAACGGATCCATCGTTCCAACTTGGTGGGCATGGGCGTGCTGCCGCTGCAGTTCCTGCCGGAAGAAGATGCCGATTCGCTGGGACTCACCGGCGAAGAGAGCTTCGCCATCAGCGGCATCGCCGCCTTGCTCAATAAAGAATTCAAAAGCGGAGAAAAAGTGAATGTGCGCGCCACTCATGCCGACGGAAAATCTATCGATTTCTGCGCTGCCATCCGCATTGATACCCCGCAAGAAGCACTCTACTACCGCCACGGCGGAATCTTGCAATACGTGTTACGGCAGTTGCTCACACGCAATTCTTAGTTCTTGGCGGCAGCGCCGTTATCAGCTTGATTCGGATGTCGGATTATATCTCGGCTCATTGCGATAAACGGCTTGGGTTATGAGCTGGCGCATCTGTTCTTGTCTGTTCAGATAGGTGATCACGAGCACAACATCGGGCTGGTTTTTAGCAGACATCAGGGCATATTGCGTATGCGTCTCTTGGAATGATAGTAGGACCATATCCTGATCAGGCTCGATATCCTCTTCCACTTTTTTAACGTGTAAAAGTCCTGCATCGTTCTGAACAGTAGTTTCAGAGATAACCCACTCGTCGAGGATCTCACCGCTCCATTCCTTACCATCCGCTGTTTTAGCCGACACAACCGCCCACTTTCCATGAAAACGCATCGGTATCTTCTGAGCCATTGTCATCGTCGCTACCGCAGACGCGGTATAGTTTTCTCCAACGCAGCGCATGAGTAAAGCTGCACCCGCCGCGAAGCGCGTATTAACCGAAAATTTTCCTTCTTCTTCCAAGGAAATCTCATTGTACTCGAAACTCGAAACTGCTTTATTTATACTGTCTGTTCGCACTTCACCACCTTGAAACTCGAAACTAGAAACTCGAAACTCTCTTTCAGATGATTTATCCCATTGTGAAATATGGCGATCCGGTGCTGGAACAACCCGCGGCCCCGGTCACCGCTTTCGACGACGAGCTGCGCAAGCTGGTCGCCGACATGTTTGACTCCATGTACGAGGCGCACGGCGTCGGCCTGGCCGCGCCGCAGATCGGCATTTCGAAACACCTGGCCGTCATTGATGTGACCTTCAAGGAAAACCCATCGGAGAAGCTGGTGCTGGTGAATCCGCAAATCATTCATACCGAAGGAAAGCAGGCGGGACAGGAGGGCTGCCTCAGCCTGCCTGACTTCCGCGAAAAGGTCACCAGCGCCAACCGCGTCACTGTGCGCGCCCAGGACCTGGAGGGCAAGTTCTTCGAGAGAACCGGCGAAGGGTTGCTGGCGCGGGCCTTTCTGCATGAAACCGACCACCTCAACGGCAAGCTATTCATCAGCCACGTCCGTGGACTCAAGCGCGACCTGATCAAAAGAAAAATCCGCAAGATGGTAAAGGCTGGCGAGTGGCTCTAAAGCAGTACTCGGTTCTCAGTTCTCGGTTCTCAAGCGTCGCTTCGTAGTCGCGAAGGTAATCTCCTTTTCCCTGGCACTCCTATGATTGAGGCCGTTGTCAAATTTCATCGCCCAGAACGCTCTGCTCAAACCGGGTGAGGGGGTGGCGGTTTCGGGCGGGGCCGCCCCGGCTTTTGTGGTAATCCGTTGCAGCAATGAGAGAATTGCACTGATGAAATTAGTATTCTGCGGAACGCCGCAATTCGCCATTCCCACACTGAACGCCCTGGCTGAGGCGGGCCATGAAATTGCGCTGGTGGTTTGCCAGCCGGACCGCCCCAGCGGACGCGGGCAGCAAGTCTCCGTTCCCGCGGTCAAGCAGCGCGCCCTGGAATTAGGACTCGAGGTCGCGCAGCCGGAAAAAATCAAAAACAATCCGGAACTCCAGGCGCAGCTTCAGGCGACCGGGCCGCAGGCGATCATCGTGGTCGCCTATGGACGCATCATTCCCAAATGGATGCTCGACATGCCCCCGCTGGGCAATTTGAATCTGCATGCTTCGCTGCTGCCCAGGTATCGCGGGGCAGCGCCCATCCAGTGGGCCATCGCCAACGGCGAACAGATTACCGGGGCAACCACCATGCGCATCGATGAAGGCCTCGACACCGGCGACATTCTGTTGCAGCACGAAGTCCCCATTTTGGAAAGCGACACCGCGGTAACGCTTGCTCCGCGCCTGGCAAGCGCCGGCGCTGCGCTGATGGTCGAGACGTTGCGCGGCCTGGAGAGTGGGTCGATCCTGAGCAGGCCGCAAGACAACTCGCGTGCCACGCTGGCGCCGATCTTGAACAAAGAAGATGGGCGCATGGATTTTTCGCGGCCCGCCGAAGTTCTGGTGAATCGCCTGCGCGGATTTCAACCCTGGCCGGGGGCTTTTACGCTATTCCGCGGAAAGCAGTTGCAGATTATCCAGGCGAAAGTTGGGGATGCGCTTTTAATGCAGTCCGGGGAGATTCGGGTCGTTCAAGATCGTCTGCTCGCAGGTTGTGGAAACGGCACAGTGCTTGAAATTCTGGAGGTCCAGCCGGAGGGAAAGAAGCACATCAGTGCGCGGGAGTTTGTTAATGGATACAGGCCGAAGGAGGGGGAGAAGCTGGGAGAGACGGTTTCTAGTTTCTAGTCAACTCATTGTTTTCGCACGCCAAGCTCTTAAAAATGCTTCCGGGAAACAGCTCTGTGGGTTTTCTCCGTGTCTCCGTGGTAGAGAAATGCCAATCGGCTAGTGCGCTACTTCGAGAACGACGGTCGTGCCCGGGGAAACTCTTTCACCCGCGGCGGGGTTCTGGTGGAGAACGTATCCCGACCAGGCGGCGGGCGAATTCGAATCTACGGCAGAGATGTCGCCGCTGCGCATGGCGCGCATTCCCGCAGCCTCAATGATGCGACGGGCGTCGAGCACAGAGCGTCCGGTGAAGTCGGGCATGATGTAGGCCTGCGCCTCCGGAGGCGCGGTCACCAGCAGGTTCACGCGCGGCGAGGTTATGCCGCTGGAGCTGGCCGGCGGGCTCTGGGCGATGACCTGATCGGCGGGAAACTGCGGCAGGTGGGCGATGGCAACGGTCCCCAGCTCCAGGCCGCGACGCTGCACATTGATTTCAGCCGCGCGTCCGCTCTCGCCCAGAACGTTGGGAATCGAGACCCGTTGCGGCCCCAGGCTCAGGGCCACGCGCACGCGCCATCCGCGACGGACTTTAACTCCGGGCTGCGGGATCTGCGAAACAATGCCGCCTTCGCGAACGTCGGCGCTGTAAAAGCGGTTCTCAACTTCGAGGGTCAATCCCAGGTTGCCCAGCATGGCCTCAGCGTCGCTGGTGCTCTTGCCGGTGAGCTGTGGCACCTCAACCTCGCGTCCGTGGATGGCAAAGCGCATGGCGGTGAGCGCGGAGAGAAATGCCACCAGCACCAGGATCAGCCCTAGCAGCGCCAGACGGAACAGGCGGCGCGTGGAGTAGCCGAGAAGTTTTGCGCTGGGCGGACCTTGCTCATCGCCCTGGGCCCGGGCGGCGTTGGAAATTCCGGGTTGGCTGGAGGTGCTCAATGCGCCACCTCTTCTACATTTTCTCCCGGCTTAATGTCGGGGGTGTCTTCTTTGGCCACGGCGGTGACGGGACGCGGCGCCAGGGTTGGAGAGGTGAAGTCTTCCTCCTCGTGGCCAGCGATGGCGGCCTTCATGAAATCCATCCAGATGGGCAGCGCGGCCTGCGCGCCGGTCTCTTTCGGTCCCAGCGTCTTCTTCTCGTCGAAGCCGATCCAAACACCGCAGGTAATCGAAGGAGAAAAACCGATAAACCAGGCATCGGTGAAGTCGTTGGTGGTCCCTGTCTTTCCCGCCAGCGCATGCTTGAGCGCGCTGGCCCTGGCCGCTGTACCGTGCAGCACAACCTCACGCATCATCGAGGTCATGATGCGCGCCGTGTTGGCGCTGATGACATCTTTGACCTCAGGATAATTCTCTTCGAGCACACGGCCGTTGTAATCCGTGACTTTACGAATGTAGCGCGGGGTAACGCGCACGCCGTCGTTGGGGAAGGTGGAATATGCCGCCGTCTGCTCGTAGA
Source organism: Acidobacteriota bacterium (assembly GCA_003225655.1). Taxonomy (GTDB): domain Bacteria; phylum Acidobacteriota; class Terriglobia; order Terriglobales; family Acidobacteriaceae; genus QIAW01. Next base: position 2,662 of record QIAW01000056.1, on the reverse strand, counting down.
GCGTCACTTCGGCGGCGCCCAGTGCCACCGGCAAATAGGGTGGCAACGGCGAGCTGACGCCGAACTTGCGCGCGTACTCGATGACCGTCTTCATGCCCACGCGCTCGGCCAGCTTCAGCGCAGGGATGTTGCGCGACTCGGCCAGGGCATGGCGCAGAGTGATGTTGCCCTCGAACCTGGAGTCGTAGTTGTGGGGCGTATACACGCCGGAAGAAGTGATAAACGAGGTTGGCGCATCGAGAATGATATCGTCAGGCGCGGCCCCGGCCGAATCCACCGCCGCGGTGTAGACATAGGGCTTAAACGCCGATCCCACCTGGCGCAGGGCCTGGGTGGCGCGGTTGAATTTGGATTCCTCGTAGTCAATGCCGCCCACCATGGCTTTGATGTCGCCGGTGGCGTTATCTATGGCCAGCAGCGCGCCCTGGGCTCCGGAGTTTTGCTCCAGTCGCACCGCAGCCTTGCTGTCAGGTCCCAACGACATCACTTTCACATAGACGATATCGCCCACCTTCAAGAGCTGCTGGGGCGAACGCTTGCCCGTCCAGAAGACATCAGCAGGACCCAAGGTCGTATTGTAGCGTCCGAACTTCACCGTCGCCGCAGAAGAGCTCACCGCTAGGATCAGCGCGTGCTCGTAGCTTCCCACCGCGATGGTGTTGTCCCAATCGGGATGCTGATACTCGGAGATCTTTTTGCCCATGGCAACGACATTCTGCAGTTTCCCCTTCCACCCATGGCGGCGCTCGTAGGCGGCAACGCCTTCAAGAACTGCCTGGGTGGCGGCTTTCTGCAAATCCATGTCTAACGACGTATAGACCTTCAGGCCATCGAGGTGCACCTGATCGCTGCCATATTTCTTTTCCAGATAGCGGCGCACGTCTTCGGCAAACCAGGGCGCGAGATTGCTGGGCGGCACATTGACGTTGAGCTTGATGGGGGCCGCCTTGGCGCGAGTGGCTTCTTCGGCGGTGATCTTGCCATCTTCGAGCATGTTGTTGATCACCAGATTACGGCGGGCCATAGCGCGGTCAGAGTGCAGGATGGGCGAATACTCGACCCCGCTTTTGAGCATTCCCGCCAGCATGGCGGCTTCTTCCAGGGTCAGATCTTTAGCATGTTTGTTGAAGTAGTATTCGGCCCCGGCCTCGAATCCGTAGACGCCGTGTCCGAGGTAAATCTGGTTGCAGTACATGGTGAAGATTTGCTGCTTGGTAAAACGGCGCTCAATCTGGATGGCCAGCATGGTTTCCTGCACCTTGCGGGAAAGCGTGCGCTCCTGCGAAAGGAAGAGGTTACGGGAGAGCTGCATGGTCAGCGTGGAAGCGCCCTGTTTATTGCGATGGGGAATAAGATCGCGATAGAAGGCCCCTAAGATGCGCCATAAATTGATGCCCCAGTGGCGTTCAAAGTCTTTATCCTCGATGGAGATGACGGCATTGCGCAGCACCTTGGGAAGATCTTCGTAGTTGACAATTACGCGCCGCTGGATAGCGAACGAGCCAATCTCACGGCCCTGGTCGTCATATAACTCGGTGATGGAACTGGGCCGGTAATGCTCGAGATCGCTGACTTGGGGAAGGTCGGTGGAGTAAACGATGAGCAGTCCCGCGAAGGCGCCTACCAACGCGGCGGCGAGCACAAGGAGCCCGAAGACCACCCGTCCCACCAGCCGGGTTCCCGCGACCTGCAGCGCGGGAAGTTCTGAATAAAAATATTTCATCTGCTGCTGGATTCGTGGCCGTGGATAGCGTCAGCATATCATGAAGCAGCGCTCGATTGTCAGCCCTGCGTCCCCAGTTGACCACTGACCAAGTGGGCACTCGGTCATTTCACTGAGGGTTGCTACCACGATCGTTGGCAATGAGTTTCCAGTTCTTCCCGGCAGTTGCGATAGAATTTCGAGTCTAGTGCAGAATACCGGGTCTGGTTCGGGAGGAGAGCCATGGAGTGTCCAAAGTGCGGCATCCAGAATACTGCGAGCTCATCCACTTGCGTGTGTTGCGGCAGCGAGCTAGGAGAGCTCCTAGGGCCCGATGAGCAACGGCCGGAGGGCCCGGTGCTGGTCGCAGGGTATGGCCTCTCGAGCCTGTGGCGGCGGCTGGGAGCGGCGATTTTGGATTCGTTGTTGCTCGCGGCACTGGGCGTGATCATCGTCCTATGGGCAGCCAACCGCTGGAGCGGGTCTCAACCGGACGGTCATTTGCATGTGACCGGCACCCCGCTGCTGTTCACCGCGCTGAGCCTTATTGTCATCAAGACGCTCTACGTCTGGATCATGGAAGCGGTGTTCGGGGCGTCGCTGGGCAAGGCCTTCGTGGGAATCCAGGTGCGCCGCGTGACCGGCGAGGGACCGGGGTTCCGGGCGGCATTCCTGCGTACCCTGGGCCGATTGCTCGACTTTCTGCCGGCCTTCTATCTTCTGGGCTGGATCTTCGCCGTGCTCTCGATGAGGCGGCAGAGAATTGGCGACCGCATGGCGGGTACAGCGGTAATTTTGCGAGAGAGCATCCTGTTTAGCCTGGCAGGGGTGATATTTTATCTGGCCGCGCTCGCGGCGATTGGCTGGCAGTTTTACCGCCAATACCGCAACATGCATTCCATCACCGTCAGCATTGTGACCGGCGCAGGAGGCACGATTGATTCAGGAGCGCGTGGAGCA
>QIAW01000435.1 GCA_003225655.1 Acidobacteriota bacterium | reverse complement strand
GTTGTTACGGACGGCGGTGCGAATGTCTTCGGGAACAGAACTCAGATCGCGAATTAAATCTTCTGCGCTTTTGGATTGCAGGTTGGGATGCTTCTCCAGCGCGGCATTTAGATTTTTTACGTAAGCGCCGTGATGCATGTCGTGGTGCAGCTTCATGGTCTGCTGGTCGATTACGGGCTCAAGGGCAGAATAGTCATACGGCAAAGCAGGTACTTCGTGCGCCATAGGTCTTCCTCCTGAAAGCAGTGGTTAGTGGCTGGTGGTTAGTGGTTAGGGACGAACCAATCACTCGCCACTCGCCAGTGCCCACTGTTATTTTCTACGAATCGGCGGGGATTTGCACGTCACTGGGGTGAGTTGGTGGCCAGAAGAACGGTACTATAAAAAGAGTGCCAGACGAAGTGGCTTACCGCGTGGAAATGTTCAGTTGGTGGAACTGCGCCGTTTCAATTGCAATTCGCGGCGAAGGAGAACGCGATTCAATTCCTCTACGAGCTGGATGAGCCTCTCGGGATCCTGCTCACGGCTGGCGGCCTCAGAAAGCATACGCCAATCATTGATCGGTGCTTGTACCTGGGCTTGCATGGATAACCTCCATAGAACGGTGGATTTGATCCAGGTATGTGCAGTTGGCGTGCCAGAATTTTGCACTGCTTTATTTTGTGTGGTTTAGCGGTGTCGAGCTTTGAGGGATCGGGTAAGAAATTCCGAGTCATAGGTAAGAGAGGCCGCGTTCCCAGGTAAAGCTCCGGCGCATCCGCCATTCGTATTCTCATAGTGGGCCAGAATCCAAACGCTTGATTTCGGCAACGGCGCGGCTGGCGCTGTAACTGTACAATGACTCACGATCATGCGAACTGTAGCTGACATCTTCGCTCAGATCTTTCGCAACCTCTGGGCACACAAGTTGCGGTCATTCCTTACCATGTTTGGAATCGCGTGGGGCGTAGGATCGCTGCTGCTTTTGGTAGGCGTTGGCGAAGGCTTCCGCTCGGGCAATAAGCGGGAGATGGCCGAGTTTGGCAAAGACATCATGTTTCTTTTCCCCGGGCGCGCGCCTGCGGTCAAGGGCAACATGAACTCCGCCCGTACTTACCTGCTGACCTACGACGACTATCTCGATATCCGTAAAGCTCCTCACGTCCGCACTGCTGCTCCGATTATTTCTCGCGGTGATCTGCACGAAGTCAGTGAGTTCGCCACTGGCAGCGGAGAAATTCTGGGCACAGAGCCGCAACTGAACGACATCAGCTTTCTCCCCCTCAAAGAAGGACGCTGGCTCAACGAACTTGACAATGAGCAGCGGCGAAATGTGATCGTCCTCGGCAACGAGTTGCAGAAGACACTATTCCCCGGACGGCCGGCAGTCGGCGCATTCATCCTGATTAACGGCCTCAGGTTTGCAGTGGTGGGAAGCGTCCGGCATTTGGGCCACGGCGACGATCTGTGGCTGAATATGCGTGGCTACATTCCTTTCCAGCTAATGCAGGCGTCTTTCCCGATCAAGGGTGAAAATCACCAGAACTCTATTTCGTTTATTGAATACCAGCCGGTCGTGACTGCGCATTCGACGCCAGCGATGAGAACGCCTTCGACGAATGGGATTCCATTCAGGAATCAAAGATGGTAGGAACCATCTTCGACGTCATGAACATGTTTCTAGGGGCAGTCGGAATAGTGACGTTGGCCTTGGGCGCGATTGGCGTGATTAACATCATGCTGGTGGCGGTTACCGAGCGGACGCATGAGATCGGTTTGCGCAAGGCATTGGGCGCAACTAATCGCAGTATTTTGTTTCAGTTTTTTCTGGAAGGATTGCTGCTCACGTTGGGTAGCGGGCTGATCGGCATGTTCCTGGCCGGCGGGTTGATGGCCATGATGGGAACCGTGCGAGGGCCCGGCGGCTTTGATCCGCCCAAGCTGGTGCCCATGTCGGCATTCCTGGCCATCGGCAGCCTGACGCTGGCGGGAGTGGTCGCGGGACTCTATCCCGCGCGCAAGGCAGCCATGCTGCAACCGGTAGAAGCGCTGCGACATGAGTAGGGTGATG
>QIAW01000431.1 GCA_003225655.1 Acidobacteriota bacterium | reverse complement strand
ACTATGACAAGTAGACTGAAAGAATCGAAACGGAGGAGAAATATGCCAGAGGCGGGTCTCAATCAGCGCGTGGGCGCCATACGGCGCTTCAACCGTTTTTATACTCAGAAGATCGGCGTGTTGGAAGAAAGCCTGCTTCAGAGTCCGTTCACGCTGGGCCAGGTACGCGTTCTCTATGAGCTTACCCATCGCGAGCGGGCCACGGCCACCGAGTTGGCCAAAGCCTTGGCGCTTGACGCCGGATATCTCAGTCGCATGCTGCGCGGCTTTGAAAGGAGCAATCTTATGGAAAAGAGGCCCTCTCCAGCCGACGGCTGGCAGAGCCTGCTGTCGCTGACCGAGCTTGGCCGCCGGACCTTTCTTCCCCTTGACCTGCGGGCGCAGAAAGAGATCGGCGCCATGCTGAAACATCTCTCCGGCTCAGAGCAGCGCCAACTGATTACTGCCATGCATACCATCGAGCGCCTGCTGGGCGCGGGGGCCGCGGCGGAATCCAGGACGCCTTACATTCTTCGGTCGCATCAGCCCGGCGACATGGGCTGGGTGGTGCACCGCCACGGTGTGCTCTATGCGCAGGAGTATGGATGGGATGAGCGCTTCGAAGCCCTCGTGGCTGAAATTGTCGCCAAGTTCGTCCAGAATTATGACCCGAAACGGGAACGCTGTTGGATCGCCGAGAAAGATGGCGAGATCGCCGGCTCGGTTTTTCTTGTGCAAGAGTCGAAGACCATAGCCAAGCTGCGCCTGCTGCTGGTTGAGCCTTCCGCGCGTGGGCTCGGCATCGGCGGCCGTCTGGTCAGTGAATGCGCGCGCTTTGCCCGCAACGCTGGCTACCGCAAGATTACCCTCTGGACGCAAAGTGTGCTATCCGCCGCCCGGCATATTTACAAGAAGGCCGGCTTTCGTCTCGCCCGCAGAGAGCGGCACAACAGCTTCGGCTATGACCTGGTAGGCGAAAACTGGGAGTTGAGCTTGTAGTTCAGGGCGGACTCGCGGACAGACGCAGAGCTATCGGCCTCCTATAATTGACAAACATGTCCTCTTCGCCGCCAGGCCGCATTCTTTCACTCGACGTGGGTTCCAAGACCATTGGACTCGCCGTAAGCGACCCCCTCGGCCTAACAGCCCAGGGCCTTGAAACCATCCGCCGCAAGAACAAGCGCACCGATTTCGAGCAGTTGCGCCAGGTCATTGCCCAATATGAGGTGCGCGAAATCGTGGTGGGCCATCCCCTGTATATGAGCGGAGATGCCAGCCCGCAGTCGCGCCGTGTATCCGAATTCGCTGAAGAGGTGCGCCAGCGCTTCAATCTCCCCGTCCATCTGTGGGATGAGCGGCTGACCTCCACCCAGGCCAACCGCGTGCTGCGCGAAAGTGAAATGAGCATCCGCCGCCGCGCGGAAGTAGTAGACCGCCTTGCCGCGGTGCTGATTCTGCAGTCGTTCCTGGAAAGCCGTCAGGCGTTAGATAGTCCGCAGTCTGCAGAATAAAAACCAGAAGAACTCTGAGGACTGACTATTCTGCATTGAACAACTGGCCTAGCACTTTCGTTTGTAATCAGTTCTGGAACCATGCCAGAGAAATCATCAACGTTCGCATGGCATCGAATACAATGGTTAGAATTTCCTAAATAGGGGCTTCCACACCCAGCATTGCGGCCAGGGACTGATGGTCAAATTTTTTTTCAAATTGATTGCTCTCCTTCTCCTGATCCTCGTCATCGTCGCGGGATATCTCGCTTATGTCCTGCTGACACCGGTTGGTTCGAATGAACCTAACTTCGTGCAATTGCATCCAGGCTCTTCCACGCGGCGCATTGCCAAAGACTTGCAGGCAGCGGGTGTGATCCGCAACTGGCGTGCTTTTTGGTTGCTGCACTACTGGAGATCCGATCCGCTGAAGGCGGGCGAGTACCTGTTTGACCATCCCGCCAATGCCTTGGAGGTCTTTGACCGCCTGGCGCGCGGCGATATCTACGTGCGCGAGGTCACCGTGCCCGAAGGCTACAACATGTGGGATATCGCCACCGCAATCGAGGCCGCGGGGCTGGGCAAGAAGGAAGATTTCCTGAAGGCCGCGCAGAACGGCCGCGCCCTGATCGCCGACATCGATCCGCAGGCGCGATCGCTCGAGGGCTACCTGTTTCCTGATACCTACCGCTTTACCCGCACACAGTCGGTGCAGGACATGGTGCTGGCCATGGTTCACCGTTTCCGCCAGGAGGCCCAGGCGCTGGGACTCAGTTCCGACTACCACCGCATTGTCACAATGGCATCCATCGTGGAAAAAGAAACACCTGCGCCCGAGGAGCGGCCTCTGGTGGCCAGCGTTTACTACAATCGGCTGTCACGCGGCATTATGTTCGGCGCCGATCCCACCGTGATTTACGGATCGCTTCTGGCCGGCCGTTATCGCGGCACTATTTACCAATCCGACCTGCAATCCAACTCACCTTACAACACTTATAAGTACGCCGGACTTCCGCCCGGACCGATCGCCAGCCCCGGACGCGCGGCTTTACAGGCCGCCCTGCATCCCGCCGAGACCGAGTATCTTTATTTTGTAAGCGACAACAACGGGCACAGCCGTTTTGCGCGCACCGCGCAGGAGCACGACCGCAACGTTGCCCAGTATCGTCACGCTGTCGCCAACTCACAGCCGAATCACTAAAGTCACAAGCACGACCAAAAAACAAGGCACAGCCGGGGACGACTGTGCCACACGATTCCTCTCTGCATCCGCCTAGTAAAAAATCTTTACATTTCCGCGCTGCCCGAAACGCATAAAATGCGTCTCACTTATTTATACTAAAGAATTCACCTGTGCTAGTTAAGGTCCAGGGCTAAAACACAAATGAGTCGCGTTTTCCGTTTGGCTTTCATCGCCGCCATTCTGCTGCCATTCACCGGCTGTTTTTTCCGCTCGCACCGGCTTGAACAGCGCATCAGCACGGCCAATCTCCGGGAAGCGGCCAAAGACCAGTTGGTGGAATTCATTAACAAACAGGCGGGCCAGATCAAGACGCTTAATGCCACGGTGAATATCTCTCCGGCCGTAGGCGGAAGCAAGAAGGGCGAGGTCACCGAGGACACTGATGTTCCCGGCTATGTGCTGGTACGCAAGCCCGGCATGCTGCGCATGATCGGGTTGGTGCCGGTGGTCCGCAACCGCATGTTTGACATGGTGAGCGACGGCATCAACTTCTCGCTTTCTGTTCCGCCCAAGAACAAATTCATCGTCGGCCGCAATGACGTGATTCATCCCAGCCACAGCTCGCTGGAAAACCTGCGCCCTCAGGCAATTATGGATGCCTTGCTATTGGGCGAGATTGATGCGCTGAACGAGATCGCCGTGCTGGAAAATACCACCGAACCGGTGCTCGAGGCCAAGAGCAAAAAGCAGGTGGAAGAGCCCGATTACACCCTTGATGTGATCAGCAAGAACGGCAACGATTGGAACCTTTCCCGCAAAATCATCTTCAGCCGCCAGGACCTTCTGCCCAACCGGCAGATCATCTATGACAAAAATGGCAATGTAGCCACCGATGCCCGCTATGACAAGTACAACAATCTGAACGGCATAAACTTTCCCACGAAAATCACCATCACCCGGCCACAGGAAGAATATGACATCATTCTCGATGTCACCAAGGCCAGGTTCAACGAGCCGCTCAAAGACGAGCAATTTCAGTTAGCGCAGCCGCCCGGCTCACAATTAGTCAGGCTCGACCTGCCCGAGACCGAGCGCATGGAGATTCCCCAGCCCCAGCGTCCGAAAAAGAACGAAAAGAAGGGCTCGTCATCGCACGGGACCGGAGCTCATGGCGTCGATGACTCTTCGTCCTCGCCCAATCAAACCGAGGACCACGCGCCATGAATAAACTCGTAATCTCGAACCTTGTGCACCGGCCTCTGCGCTCGCTTATCAGCGTTACCGCGATCGCGGTGGAAGTGACACTGATTCTGGTAATTGTAGGGCTCTCGCTCGGCATCCTGGATGACTCCAAGCGCCGCCAGGAAGGCATTGGAGCAGACGTAATGGTGCAGCCGCCGGGCGCCTCTGCTATCGGATTAATCTCGAGTGCGCCGGTTTCCATCAAGGTAGCGGATAAAATTCGAGACCTTCCGCATGTCACTGCCGTTGCGCCGGTGATTACACAATTCAGCACGTCTGGAAGAGTGGAAATGATCAATGGCATTGATCTCAAGAGCTTCGAGCAGGTGGGTGGACCGCTTCGCTACGTGGAAGGCGGTCCTTTTCGGAACCCCGATGACATTCTGGTGGATGATTATTTTGCAGAGTCCGAAAAGCTTCATCCCGGCTCCAAGACTCAAATCCTGGGCCATACCTTCAACATCAGCGGGGTGGTGGAGCAAGGGCGCGGCGCCCGCAAATACTTGCAGCTTACAACTTTGCAGGACTTATTGGGCGCAGAAGGTAAAGCTTCTATCTTTTATGTAAAAGCCGATAATCCTAACAGCGCATCGCTGATCGCCGATGAAATCATGCACATTAACGGAATGCAGCAGTTTACAGTGCGCACTATGAAGGACTGGCTCTCAATGATGACGCCCGAGAATGTTCCCGGATTCTCCATCTTTATTAAAGTGGTGATTGGGGTGGCGGTAGTGATTGGCTTCATCGTGATCTTTCAGGCCATGTACACGGCTGTGATGGAGCGCACCCGCGAGATCGGTATTCTGAAATCCTTGGGCGCTTCCAAAAGCTATATCGTCAACGTTGTGCTGCGGAATCGTACTCGGCATCGTAATTAGCGTCCTGGCACAACACGGGCTTCAGCTTCGCTTCCCAACAATTCGTCCCGAGATGACCGGTGGTTGGATTCTAAAGGCAATTGTGATCGCGCTGGTGGGGGCCATTTTAGGCGCTCTGTATCCTGCCTTCAAGGCCGCGCAAAAAGATCCCATCGACGCTCTGGCGTATGAATAGTGTTGAAGAAACGTGGTTGTCTGGTTTTACCTTAGCCTTGAAATCCATGACAATCCGTGGAAATCCATGGCCGTTTTTCTTGTGCCCGAGCACGAGACCCTCTAATATCTAAACACCCATGCGTCTCACATCGCTCCTCAACATTTCCGGCACCCAGCGCCGGCTCAGTACTTATCGTTACTACGACCTGCTGGTGCACGTGTTCGTAGTGATCCTGCTGATCTCCAACATCGTTGCTCCAAAAATTTGTGCTTTTGGACGCTGGCGCATCAGCGGGGCCGAGCTGCTGTTTCCCATCACCTACATCTTCGGCGACATCTTCACCGAAGTCTACGGATACGCCGGTTCACGCCGTGCTATCTGGCTGGGATTCTTCTCGTCAGCGTTGCTTGCCGGGATGGGCATAATTGTGGTGCACATGCCTGCGGCTCCTGATGTGAACAATCTGCGTATGCAGGAGGCCCTGTCTGCGGTCCTTAACTACGTTCCTCGCGTGCTGGCGGCCAGCCTCATCGCCTTCTGGGGAGGAGAGTTCGTCAACTCTTATGTCATGGCCAAGATGAAGCTGCTCACCAACGGCCGCTGGCTCTGGACGCGCACCGTGGGCTCCACGGTGGCCGGCCAGGCCGTGGACACCGTCGTGGTTGTCACCCTGCTCTTTGCCGGCCAAGTCTCCTGGACCACCATCGGCACCGTCATCGTCTCCGAGTACTTGTTTAAAGTAGGCTACGAGGTTTTGGCTACGCCGCTTACCTATTGGGTGGTGAACACGCTCAAACGCGCCGAGGGCGTGGACGTCTACGACCGTGACACCAACTTCAGTCCATTTGGCAAGGAGCAGGTGAAGGATTCGCAGGCAGCGACGGCGTGAAAAGCGTTCGACAACTTTCCGTCGAGTGACCGCCTAACGATAAAGACGGAATGTTACCTCGACATTGAGCTGCACTGCGATCGGCTGGCCATTTCTTATTGCGGGCTCAAATTTCCATCGCGAAACCGATTGTATAGCCCGTTCATCCAGTCCCATCCCCAGACATCGGTCGAGCTTTATGCGGGAAACATCTCCTTTTTCATCCACCACGACCCAGAGGATGAGACTGCCTTGCAGTCCCCGGCTTCTCGCCTCTTCCGAGTATTCGGGATCGGGCGTGTGGACCGGCTTTGGCGCCGTGACATTTTGTTCGGGGGAGGCGGCATCTTTCTTAACTCGGGCTACCTCGCCCGATCTGTTCCAATATGCCTACGATCGCATCTTCATTCATTTGCGTCGCGCTCAGTTCGATGTCGAATTGCACTGTACTGCCTTCTAGAAAGAGTTTTGAAAATGACTTCGTTTTACTGTCATAGGATCCCCTGATTCGAGGTCCACGTAAGATAAGCTTGTCGTTCTTGACCTCCACTTTCTCAATCTGCAGTTGGGCGGCGCACCAGCATCCCTTGTAGCCGACCTTCTTGTCGCCCTTCACTAGGTTGCCCTGTGAATCAAAGCTCAAATGGTCGCCACCATAGAAATTGCGGACGATAAACACCTGTTTTGACAGTCTCTGCTGTAAAGCCTTCTGCAAATCTCTGGTTTGATCAGCGTGGAGCAGGGGAGTACAGAAGATTAAAAAGATGGACAGCCAGCGAGTTTTTGTACGCATAAGAGTTACCAAAGATGGAATGTAACATCGATATTTAGCTGTACAGCTACCGGTGTGCCGTCTTTGGTTTAGCCGGTTCGAATCTCCATCGCGAAACGGCTCGTGCCGCTGCTTCGTCCATACCGGGAGCTGCGTGCGTCATTGTACCCGCTACAGGACATTTGGGATTCGAACTTAAGGCGTTTTGGCGGCGTCTGGGCCGCCAGCCGAAACCCTGAGCGGAGCCAAGGACCAGACGAAGCTCTGAACTACAGCGAAAAGTACATGAAGTGAATACTGGCGGGGATTAAGAATTGCCGAAGCTACGGACT
>QIAW01000432.1:2129-7288 GCA_003225655.1 Acidobacteriota bacterium | reverse complement strand
GAGTAGGCCAAGAATCAGCAGTCCAATTCCGCCGGCCGTGAGCACGCCATGGCTCTGGAGTTTTGCCTCCAGAACAAAGAGAACGAAGGCGCCGAGGATCAATCCCAGAGCCGCAAACGAAGTCGGTAAAATGCTGAGCGCGAAGACCGCCAATAGTATGGCAATGAAGCCAACGACTCCGGGAACAACAGCTCCAGGGGTGTTGAACTCCAGATAAATGGCAAACACTCCCACAGTCAGAAGCATCGCCGCGATGTTGGGATCGAGCAGGTAGTTGAGGATGCGCTCTTTCAGCGTCATTTCATAAGTTTTGACGGCGGGAGACGAAAGATGCAGAGTGATCTGGCTGCCGTCAAAGCGCTTGATTGTCTTGCCGTCGAGCTGTTTGAATAGATCGTCTTCATTTGGGGCGACATATTCGATCAGGTTTTGGGTGAGAGCTTCCTGCTCGGTAAAGGATTTTGACTGGCGTATTCCACTCTCGGCGAGTTCCACGTTGCGGCCGCGTTTTGAGACATAGGAGCGCATGAAGGCTGCGGCATCATTTTCCAGCTTTTCCTTCATCACGTCGTCCATCTTTGCGCCGAGGATCACGGGATGCCCGGCACCAGTATTCGTGCCCGGAGCCATGGCGGCCACATCAGCAGATTCCAGTATGTAAAAGCCGGCAGATGCTGCCCGGCTGCCGGTAGGAGCAACATAGACGATGACAGGAACGGGTGAAGCCAGAATTTTGGAGATGATTTCCCGCATCGAAGACTCGAGACCGCCGGGTGTGTACAGTTCGAGCAGCACAGCTTCATTGTGATTGTGCTGAGCAAAATCAATGGCGCGGCTGACATATTCTTGGGTGCTGGGTTGAATGGCTTCGTCGAGCACAACTCTCAAAACTTCCGGCCGGGTGGCAGGAGCCGAAACAACGGCGCTGAACGCAAACAGCACGAACGCGAATGTGATGAAGCGTTTCATGGTTTCTGCAGCGGCTGCGCTTTCTCCGCAAGGCGGGCTGCGATCTCGTGGTGAACAGCCTGAGCCGCGGCGTAAGAGGAATCCAGCGCCAGCGCCTTATCGGATTCGGCTTGGGCTCTTTGCATGTCCCCTTCTTTCAGGCTGAGCTCTCCTAAAATTGTATGCGCTTCCGCAGACGGTTGCAGCTTCAAAGCAAGATTGGCTTCGCTGCGCGCCCCGGCGAAGTCGTTGAGTTTTTCCCGCGTCCGAGCCAGGCCGCTGTGCGCGGCGGCATTCAGGGAGTTGGTGCGGATCGCTTCTTCAAACTCATTTTCCGCTTCGGTCACGAAACCCTGCATCAGCAGGTTGATGCCCTGTTCAACATGATAATCGGAGTGGGCCTGCGGACCGGAGTTGGCCAGCCGTTGCTCGTGTACGTTGTCAATCTCCATAGCCAGCTCGCGGAACGAGGTTTCATCGTAGTTGCTCTTGATCCGCTCCAGCGGAAGGCTGGCAGGCGCCGCATGCGAGAGCGTAACGGAATCGAGCAGTCCCTTGGCTTCTTTGTCTTCCGCGTGCAAGGCGACAGCCTCTCGCAGTTGCGCGAGCGCGCCAGCGGTATCCCCGGCGCGCAACAGGGCAACGCCCAAGTTGAAGTGGTAATCCGGGTCTTTCGGGTCAGCTTGCACAGTTTTGTGGAAGAACTCGACCGCGTTTTTTCCCCGCCGGCTTGAGACCACACCTAAATTGTTGTAAACCTCTGTCAGGGGCATCTCCGAAGCCACGAATGCAAAGCTGGTCTCGGCTGTTGCAAAATCCCCGGTGTAGTAAGAGCTCAGACCCGCATAGAAATTTGCCTCCAGGGCCTGGGGACTATCCTTTGCCACCTGCTTCAGCACCGCGACTGCGTCTTTGTAGTCGCGTTGCGCGTAGTACGTTTTTCCCAATTGCAACAGGGCGAGGCTATAGGAAGGGCTGAGCCGCACGGCTTCACGCAGGCGCTTGATTTTTTCCGCATCGGAGCCGGCCATGATGCCGCGAATATAATTTTCCAGCGCATCAAGCCGGATCGGGGCCGAGGCGGTGACAAACTGATTGCGTGAAGCCAACTGGTTCGGATCGAGCACCCGCAGCAGGTCCCAGGCCAGCGCGGATTGCAGATCAATGAGATTGGTGAGTGGCCCCGATTCGCTTACCTCCGAAGAGAGCCTGAACGTCTTCATGTCGAGCAACTGTGCGCTTGCCTGAAAATTTTGTCCATCGAAGTTGTAATGCCCCAACACCACGTAGTCTACATCCATCTGTTGCGCGACCTCAAAGACGGTAGCACGCGAGAGCTTTACGCCGGCAGGGATGCCGAGACGGTCGAAGGCATAGAGGCGCTCGTCGCGTCCGATGATGTACATCGAACCGGAACTCATGCGCTGGTTCAACACTACGGGAAACGACTCGCTGATCCACTCAATGCCGGGCGCGTGCGACTGATTTTCAAAGGGCAGGATGAGCAGCGTGTTGGCCATGTGCGCCTCAGTGGCGGCACACCAGGCGGAGCCGGCAGTCAAAATGGTGAGCAAGAGCCGCAAAAAAGCGGAATGGGTACGTAGCTTCAAACCTGGATAGATTATAGCGTTGCAGCCAGTAAAAATGCGGCTTCCATGAAGCCTCTTGAACAATTGCCGCCTTGCGCTATAATTCCGCGACTCTCCAATGTCACAAGCGAGGCGAACTTCAGAACGCGGTGTGCGTGCCAGCGTGGCCGTTGCTGCCTCAGCCCTGTTGCTCACGCTTGCGCTGGTTTTCGGCCTAATAGCCCTTCCTCTTCGAAGTCACACCGAGACAGCTTCCAGCGGGATACCAAAGCCCGATCGGGTACATTTTTCTGCAAAGGATCCGGTTGCCACCAAGGAACCAGAGACCACCGACCGCTTCGCCGATGGCACGCCCGATTTTTTGCGGCTCGATGATCCCGCCGATCGTGATGCTTTTCGCCGATGGTTTACCTTGTTGACCGAGGTAAAAGCAGCGCAGCCGACCGAGAAGCTGCCGGCAGAGATCAATGACTGCGCCGGGCTCATCCGCTTTGCCTATCGGGAGGCTCTTCGTACGCACGACGCTGATTGGATGGCGCAGCAATCGCTGCAGATCGCACCAGCCATCGTGTCGGTGGAAAAATATCAATATCCTTTCACTCCATTAGGCGCAGGATTGTGGCGGGTACATTCGGGTATCTTTCAACCCAGTGACGTTGCCGGTGGTGCTTTTGCGCAGTTTGCCGATGCCAAGACGCTGAAGAATCTGAACATGCATTTCATCAGCAAGGACTTGCATCTGGCGCAGCCGGGTGACGTCTTATTTTACCGCCAGTTGCAGCAGAATTCTCCGTATCACTCCATGATCTTCATCGGACGCAGCCAGTTACAACCGGAGCTGACTGAGCCCCTGGTCATTTATCACACCGGTGCAATCGGCAGGTCCAAGGGCGAGATTCGTGTGTTGCGAATTTCTGACCTGATGAATTTTCCCGCGTCACGCTGGCGTCCGCTGGCCGGAAACAGCAATTTTCTGGGCGTGTATCGCTGGAACATCTTGAGAGAGGCAAACTAGTGCGACTGCAAAAAACATTTGCGACGTGGCTGCTGGTGGGGTTTCTGCTCACCAGTTTTTCAGACGCATCCGCCAAAGAGCGCGAGGCATATTTTTCCCTGAGCAGCGACCGGACCTATCTTCCCGGAGAGAAGGCGAAGATTCGCGTTTATGCCAACGGAGTCAACGCACTGGAATTTCGTGTCTATCGCGTCAACGACCCGGCGGCATTCTTCGAAAAACTCGATGATATTCACAGCTTCGGCCACGTTGCGCCTCGTGAACAGGTAGAAGAAAAGACCTGGATCGAGCGCTTTCATGACTGGAAAGCTTCGCAGTGGTACCGCATACGCAATTTTTTCCGCAGCCAATATTCCGCCCAATCGCGCGCCAAGATTCGCGAGGCGCAGTCGGAAGCCCAGCGGAGCAAGATCAGCACCGCCACCGAGTTTGCCATGGTGCCGCTGCTTAACTCCAAACAACTGGTTGCGCGCTGGCGACAGGAGGCGACCTCCGGCGTCATCTCCGAAAGCACTGAGCTTCCCATTGAGAACCTCAAGTCCGGCGTTTACATCGTTGAATCCACCGATGGGACACTGCGCGCCTATACCGTGCTCATCGTCAGCCAACTTGGTCTAGTCACAAAAACAGCGCCCGGCCAATTACTCGCCTATACCGTCGACCGCCACAGTGGCGTGCCGATACGGGAAGCCTCTGTGCTTCTGTGGGGCAGTAAGAAAGAAGTTGTTCACCTCACCAGCGATGGCAACGGACTTTCCGAGAGTCCCATTCGGGACTACAAACTGGAAGATACCTGGATACTGGCGCAGCACGGCGATGACGTCGGCATCGTGGCGCCGTATTCTCTGAACCTGAGCAGTGATGCCAACCGCGACTGGTCAGGTTACGTTTACACTGATCGTCCGGTATATCGTCCCGGGCACACGGTTCACTTCAAGGCTATCTTACGCAACCGCTCAGGCGACCGTTACAAGACCCCGCCCGCAACACAGGTGCAGGTCGTGGTAAGCGATACCACCAGCAAGACCGTCTTTCAGAAGAATCTGACGCTCTCACCCATGGGAACGGTGCACGCAGATTTTGAGATTCCGGCGGGAGCAGCGCTGGGCTACTACTCGATTTCTGTCACGCCCACCAACAGCACCGGCGGCGCCAACGGGTCATTTGATGTTGAGGAGTACAAGAAACCTGAATACCAGGTGAAAGTGACTCCGGAAAAGCCTCTGGTACTGCAGGGCGACCCCATCCACATCACCATTGATTCACGCTATTACTTTGGCGAGCCGGTCGCCAATGCCAAAGTTAGTTACGTTGTGCATGTTTCCGATTACTGGTCACCGTATTTTGAGCAGGATGAAGAAGGCATGCCCCAGGCGGGCGAGGAAGGCGAGGGTGAAGGGGGCGGGGAAGAAGGCGACTATGCGGGCTCTGAGGTGTCAGAGCAAAGTGGAAAACTCGACGCTAATGGTCAGTTGAAGATTACAGTCCCAACGCGCATCACGAAAGGGAAAAACGACGTCCGCTACCGCATTGAAGCTCGCGTCATGGATGCGGGCAACCGCGAGATCTCTGGCGCCGGCTATGTATTGGTCCCTTACGGCAGCTTT
>QIAW01000432.1:0-1956 GCA_003225655.1 Acidobacteriota bacterium | reverse complement strand
TTTCAAGTGGGAATAAATGCACAGAGTTATTTTTATCGCTTGGGCGATACCGCCCGCTTCAACGTGCAGGCACGCGATTATGATGGGAAGCCGGTGCAGACGCCGGTGCATGTTGAGATTTTCAGATACGACTGGCGCAATCCCAAGCAAAAGAAACAAGCCATCCAGGCCACCGACAGCCAGACCGACAGCAACGGCCTGGCCAGTGTTAGCTTCAAGATCCCGACTGCCGGCGATTTCAGTGTTCGCGTGACCGCCAAAACACCGGAGAACCGCGAGGTAAGCGGCGGAACCTGGCTCTGGGTCGAAGGACAGGGCAGCGATTGGTATAGCAGCGAATCGCGAGAGATCAAAATCATTCCCGACAAGCAATCTTACAGCGTCGGCGATACCGCCAAGCTCCTGCTGATGACCGGCGTGCCAGACGCGCACATTCTTGTTACTACCGAAGGCCACAGCATCCAGTCGCATCAGATTGTGACCGCCAAGGGACCGAGCGTCAATGTCGAGGTCCCGATCACCAGCGATAGCCAGCCGAACATTTACGTAGGCGCGGTCTTTGTGCGTGACGATCAGTTGTATCAATCGAATAAGAACCTGAAGGTGCCCGCGGTCGAACAGAAACTGGATATCCAGATTCAACCTACAAAGCCGCAATTCCAGCCAGGCGAAAACGCCAGTTACGTTATTACGGCCAAGGATTCCAAGGGCAAGCCGGTTGCCGGGGAGTTCAGCATCGGAGTGGTTGACGAAGCCATTTATGCCATACGTCCTGACAACTCCGACATCATGTATGCCTTCTACGGCAACCGCTGGACTGAAGTGCAAACCGAATCCTCATTAGGTTTCTACTTCCACGGCGAGGCAGGAAAGAAACAGATGCAGATTGTCGGCGCCGGCAGGCCATATCGGGCACTGGCGCAGTTGAAACCCGCGGGAGAGACGCTGGTGCAACCGAAGATCCGCAAAGCGTTTCCGGATACAGCACTTTGGATCGCTGATGTCAAAACTGATGCCAATGGCCGCGCCCAGACTGGCCGTGCCTCGCTTCTTCCGTCAGGGAGACGAGGTGACGGTCTCGGCCATTGTCCATAACTATCTGGAAAATACCAAAACCGTGAAGGTCTCCCTCGATGTCAGCGGACTCGATGTATTACAGGGCGTGACTACGGACATCACCGTTCCTACCAAGGGTGAAGCTAAAGTTGATTGGCGGGTCAAGGCGCAGAATGTGCGCGGCGCCTCGCTGGTCGCCAAGGCGTTGACCAACGAAGAGTCAGATGCCATGCAGCTCGACTTACCGGTCGTGCCCTTCGGAGTGAAGATGGCCGATGCAAAATCCGGCTCGGTGGCCAGCGCCTCCGGCCAGCAAGACGTAACCATAAACTTCCCCGCAGGAACGGAGCTTTCTTCGCATGCGCTCGATTTGAGCGTGACTCCCTCCGTCGCTGGCACCATTTTCGGAGCCCTCGATTATCTGACCAGCTATCCCTATGCTTGCACCGAACAAACCATGTCAAGCTTTCTGCCTAACATCGTTGTGGCCAAAGCGGTGCAAGAGCTGGGACTGAAAGCCACTATCAATCAGGGTGAGCTGAAGCAAAAAATCCGCGCTGGTATGGATCGCCTCTACGACTTCCAGCATGACGATGGCGGATGGGGATGGTGGAAAGACGATGAGAGCGCCGTCTTCATGACCGCCTACGTGGTTTCCGGACTCAGCCAGGCGCAGACATCTGGATATGACGTCAAAGAGGGAGTCATCTCTCGGGGCCAGCAGTGGCTCAAAGGCGCGCTCAAGAAATATCCCAACATGCGCACCGATCTGCGCGCCTACGTGGCCTACGCTCTGGCCCAAAGCGGAAGTAAAGACACCGATCTGCTGAATACGATCTGGGACCGCCGCAGCAAAGCCTCAGCGGAAGGTCTAGCAATCACCGGATTGACATTACAGAT
>QIAW01000053.1 GCA_003225655.1 Acidobacteriota bacterium | reverse complement strand
GCCATCCGCATTATCACCAAATCGGTCAAAGACTGCTACACCGCGCTGGGGGCGATTCACGGGCTGTGGCGCCCGGTGGCGGGCAGGATCAAAGACTTCATCGCCATGCCGCGCCCGAACCTTTACCAGTCGCTGCACACTACGGTGATTGCGGAAAATGGCACGCCCTTCGAGTTGCAGATCCGCACCGAAGAGATGCACAAGATGTGCGAAGAGGGAATCGCCGCGCACTGGAAGTACAGGTGGTGGAGTGGCAGCAGGAGGTCCAGGACCCGGGTGAGTTTCTTTCCAACCTGAAGATCGATCTCTATCCAGAAGAGGTATACACCTTCACTCCCAAGGGGAAAGTTGTTGTGCTGCCGCGCGATGCCACGCCGGTGGATTTTGCCTATGCCATCCACTCCGAGGTGGGCGAAACCTGTACGGGCGCCAAGGTCAACG
Organism: Acidobacteriota bacterium; assembly: GCA_003225655.1. Classification (GTDB taxonomy): domain Bacteria; phylum Acidobacteriota; class Terriglobia; order Terriglobales; family Acidobacteriaceae; genus QIAW01. The sequence continues at coordinate 2,911 of QIAW01000053.1, read as the reverse complement.
GACGCATGGTGCCGTTGCGCACCAAGTTGAAGAGCGGCGACATCGTGGAAATTGTGACCGCGCCCAGCCACCATCCCAGCCGCGACTGGCTGGGTTTTGTGACCTCCACGCGCGCCCGGCAGAGGATCAAGCACTGGCTCAACCTGCACCAGCGGCAGCGCGCCATTGAGATTGGACGCAAGCTGCTGGAGCGGGAAGCGCGAAGGTTCCGCCTGTCATTGAAGAGCATCGACGAAAAGGATTTTCAGCGCGTGGCCTCTGAATACGGCTGCGCCAAGCCCGACGACCTGATGGCCGGCATTGGCTACGGCAAATACGCGGCGCGCAACGTGGTGGGCAAATTGGTTCCCGCCGGCAAAGAACGTGAGGCCGAGCCTGCAGCGGAAAAGGAAGCCGCCGAGAAGGGCTTCACCAATGCGGTCCGTCGCGTGCTGGGCGTGGGACCAGGCGCGGGAACGCGCAGCGAAGATTCTGCCCCCATCCGAGTCATGGGACACGACGACCTGCTGGTCTATCGCGCGCGCTGTTGCAACCCTATCCGCGGCGAGGAGATCGTGGGCTATGTCACGCGCGGCAAAGGCGTGGCGGTGCACGCCAAAAGCTGCTCTAACCTGAATACGCTGATGTACGATCCCGACCGGCGCATCGCGGTGGAATGGGGCAAGCCCTCGCGCCGCGAAGCGGCCGCGGAGCCGACCTATCCTGTTAGTCTCAACATCTTCTGCGACGACCGCTTTGGCATGCTGAAACAGATTGCCGCCGTCATCAGCGATGACAACACCAATATCCAGAACATGGCGGCCCGCACCGGCAACCTGCAGGCCACGATTGACATTGTGATTGATATTACCGATCTCGCCCACCTGGAACGCATTATCGCCAACCTGCGCCGCATTCCCGGCGTGCGCGACGTGCAACGCGTGCATCACGTGTGAGTGAAATCTCTGCGAACTCTGTGTCTCTGTGGTAAAAACCTTCTATGCCAAACTCACGGGAAGTTATAGCCACCAAGGACGCGCCGCAGGCGATTGGACCATATTCGCAGGCTATCAAGGCGGCGGGAATGGTATTCGTCTCCGGGCAAGTTGCCATTGATCCGGCGACGGGAAACGTGATCTCGGGCGGCATCGCCGAGCAAACCGAGCGCGTGCTCAAAAACCTCGAGGCCATTCTGCGGGCGGCGGGCACAGGGTTGGAAAAAGTGGTGAAGACCAACGTTTATCTCAAGAACATGTCCGAGTTCGCGGCCATGAATGAGGTCTATGGAAAATTCTGGAAGTCGGCGCCGCCAGCGCGCGCTACCGTGGAGGTGGCCCGGCTTCCCAAAGATGTTCTGGTGGAAATTGATGTAATCGCGCTGGTGTAGACTGGTTCGTAGAGAGTAGAGATTCTGTCTCTTTATGTCGCAGCTCAACAGTGAAACGTCAGAATCCAGAATGAATGCCGGTGCTGCTTTCGTTACCTTCGTTCCGCCGATCGCAATAACAATCCTGATGATCGCAGCAGCCCATATTGCTCCCTGGACCCCTTTGCGGATAGCAGCCGGGGGCATGACGGTGGTAGGGCTTGCAATCCTGACGCTCGCCAGATTGCAGTTAGGAAACTCCTTCTCGATTACACCCCAGGCCAGGCGGCTGGTCACCCACGGCCTGTACTCCCGCATCAGGCATCCTGTATATGTATTTGGATGGTTTGCACTGTCAGGACTGGTGCTCTATCTGAATCAGCCCGTATTTCTGCTGCTTCTTATCTTGATTGTGCCTGTGCAGGTGGTCCGGGCGCGCGCAGAGGAGCGAGTGCTCGAGCAACGCTTCGGCGAGGAATATACCGCTTATCGGGCGGGAACCTGGCTCTAAACGAAACCTGGTTTTCTGATCGAACCCGGTTCTGTTCAGTTGGGTCGTGCCTCGGTCAAAAAAACTAACCTTTGACGACTTTGCCGCTGCGCAGGCAACCGGTGCACACACGCATGCGCTTGGCCGGAGCGGTGCTGCTCTTCAGGCGGGCTTTGACGGGGCGCAGGTTGACCTCCCAGCGCCGCTTCGACACGTTGTGGGCGTGGCTGATGTTGTTTCCAAACTGCGGACCTTTGCCGCAGACTTCGCATACTCTTGCCATGACTGCTGACTCCAGATAGAACAAAACTTGATGCGCAAACCTTTAGATTTTATCGGCGTTTGAGGGGTTTGGGCAAATGGATGTCCCGCGAGAAGCCGTATACTAATGTGCTCGGAGCCAGGAGAATAGATTATGGAAACTCTTTACTACTCCAAGTTGGAGTCGCCCGTAGGCGCGCTCTATGTAGGCGTTTCTGAAAAGGGGATGGTCTTGCTGGATCTGCACGGCGGCGAGTTCCTGCGTAAGCCAAGTCTCAATGGCCACCGGGGGGCCAAGGTGCAGTGGGTCGAATCGGAAAAGAAGACCGCTGCTTATGTCGCTGAGCTGAAAGAATATTTTGCCGGACGCAGAAAAAAGTTTTCCCTTCCGCTCGATCTGCGGGAAACAGAATTTCAGAAACGCTGCTGGCAGGCGCTGCTCAAGATTCCTTACGGTAAGACCTGCTCTTATGCTGATATTGCCAGGCAGGTAGGCTCGCCGCGCAGCTTTCGCGCCGTGGGGCAGGCCAACCACAATAATCCGGTGGCGATCATCGTGCCCTGCCATCGCGTGGTCACGTCAGACGGCAAGCTGGGCGGATACGGCGGAGGCCTCGCCATGAAAGAAAAACTGCTACGGCTGGAGGGAGCCATGCAGGAGCTGGCGCCAAGCTTATTTCCTTCGGCTCGCAGCGGCGACTGAAGTCCTTAGTTGTTGCAAGGCGAAAAATCTTTCGCAAAAGCAAAGAGGGCGGCTTGCGCCGCCCTGGATTTACGTCAGCCTGCTCTATCGCCGGCAGAATCGGCCTGCCGAT
>QIAW01000429.1 GCA_003225655.1 Acidobacteriota bacterium | reverse complement strand
GCCAGCACCCTGCTGCTCAGATCAAATTCCACCACACGGCTGTAAAAATGAAGCTTGGTGAAAGTCAGGAAGACGTAAACGAAGCCCCACACCAGGAGGTTGGCCAGAAAGGAACGCAGCGCCTTTTTCGAATCTGGCTTCCAATGCCCGCGACGGAGGAAGTTTGAGGCGACATAAAATGCATAGGACATCTGGTCATAGAGCAGCAGGATTGAAATTCCCGCCAGCATCAGCGACAGCCAGGTGAGCACCGGATGGCTGCCATGCAGAAATGTGCCATGCTCCTGCAGCCAGCCACGCAAGGCATTGAAGAAGCCGGCGGTGGCCGCGACTAGGCCGGTCAACATGATGATGTAGCGCGACCAGTCGATTCCCATTGCGGGAGGGCTGACCTGCGTCCATGATTCGATGAGCGACTCGGCATTACCCACCAGGGAAGACGAATGCGAGGCGTAGGAAGCGGCGTTGATGCTGCCCACGGAAGTAGCCGCCAGAATATGCGTGGGCATACCCGCATCTTGAAAGGCCAGCAGCGCTCCGGCCTCGTAGGCACCGCGGGCGCCGCCACCGGAGAGCACCACGCCGATTCTTCCCGTCAGGCCGGAGAATAGCTGCGCCCTGCCGGCGCCGCGCGCGGCTAATTTCCCGCGAAAGTTCTCGCGCTCCTGATCCAGAATTTTCTTAAATTCTTCCCTCTTCATAACTATTCGCTAAATCGCTTTCGATACTCGCGCACCCCATTCTGGTTCTGCGGTCCAGATAGTTGGGGGCGGAGGGTACTTGCAGGCTAGTTAATTCATCGTTAAATCGCTACGTAAGCCTTTTAGTTTCAACATCATATGCCGAATCGATAGACTGCACTAGCCGCTAGTGTTTTAATACCCTTCCCCGTCAACCATACTGCTTCTTGCCGTCATGCCCTGACCTATGTCTTCACCGACTCAAACCTGCAGCAATGATGACCGACAATTCTTCAGGAGAAAATAGTGTGATATCACTTCCGATAGTCACGGTACAGCAACTGTAAAAACACTCCTAAATCTGTGACAAAGCATATCCCAGCTTGGGCGGAGGTCAATCCGGTTTTTGGCCGAGGGGTTACTAGAGGCAGGCCCCACACTTTAGTGAGAATAGGCGCTGGCGGGTTGTTGTGCGCTGAGTTTGGACGGAAAAGTAATTGCTCCTGCTTGCCGGGTCTGCATCGCCCCAGAAGCCTTTGGCGGTCTGATATAGGCCGCGGGTAGTTCTAATCTCCATCCTTTGGCAAGCTCAGGACAGATCCTTCGCCTGCGGCTCCAGGATTACATTCATAAAAAAATAATGATGACGGGAAATAAAGAAATAGACGCTCACACTCTGATTGCTCAGAGTGCTTCCTTAAATCCGTGTTCATCCGTGCTCATTCGCGGCAAATTCTTAAGCACTCTGTTCGGGAGCATTCGGTTCGGTGGCGCTGGAGGTAGGCCCCGGCGCAGTGTGACGGCGCTCCAGCAGGTCATAGAACACGGGCATCGCCAGCAATGTAATGAAAGTAGAAAGAGTCAGACCGCCGATGACGGCGAGGGCGAGGGGTTTTTGCAGCTCGGCCCCGGAGCCGAGGCCGAGGGCGAGGGGAAGCAAGCCAAATAGCGTACAGAGCGTGGTCATCAGAATAGGACGCATGCGGATGCGGCCGGCGCTGACCAATGCCTCGGTCAGGGAAAGTCCCTGGTTGTCGCGGAGCTGGTGGACATATTCAAAGAGAATAATTCCATTCTTGACCACCAAGCCCACCATGAGGATCACTCCCATGAACGAAGAAACGTTTAACACCGTGCCGGTGAGGAGAAGCATGGCAAAGACGCCGAACAACGAGAGTGGCGCGGCGGAAAGAATAATGACCGCAGGCTGGAAGCTGCGGAATTGAAAGACCAGCACGATGAAGACGGCGGCCAGGGCGAAGCCTAGCACCTTCAACATGTCTTTAAACGAACTCTGCTGGCTTTCATACTTTCCTCCGATTTCGTAGGTATATCCCACGGGAAAGTGGATGGTGGCAAGCGCGCGCTGAACCCCCTGAATGGCGCCTCCGAGATTGTTTTTTCGCTTATCCAACCGCGAGGTGAGCACAACCATAAGACGCTGATTCTCACGCTGCAGCAGGTTCTCACCCTGAAGTTCGCTGATTTGCGCAAGAGAAGAGACGGGCACAATCTGTTTGGCCGGAGTCACAATTGGAAATTGCCGGACCGACGAGGCATCGTAACGGAAGCTGTCAGGGAAGCGGACACGAATGGGCACGGTTCGGTCCGACTCGCGGAATTCGGTCATGGAGAGCCCCTTCAGGCCACTTTGCATTTGTTCGGTCACCTGGTCTACCGTCATTCCCAGGCGCCCGGCCTGTACCGGGTCTATCTGGATGATCATTTCAGGATTGCCTTTTTCTATCCCTTTAAAATCCACGATGCCTGGAATTGCCTTGATCTTGGGCTCCATCTCATCGGCAAGAGATTCGAGCTGGGGCATATTGTCGCCAAAAATTTTGACTTCAACATCTTCGGGTGTACCTTCCAGATCGCCAATTATGTCTTGCAGCACCTGAACAAACTCAACATCGATGCCGGGAATGTCAGCGGCAATCTGGGCGCGCAGGCCGTCAATCACGTCTTCGGCCCGGCGGCTGCGCCGGGAGGGCGGCTTGAGCTTCACCAGCACGTCGCCCTTGTTCTGTTCCGTGGCAAAGAGGCCCATTTCAGCGCCGGTGCGGCGCGAGAAGGCATCGACCTCGGGCGTCTTTTTTACCAGCTCTTCAATCCGCCCCACCATGCGATTGGTCTCGGCCAAAGAGGTGCCGGGCGGAGTGCGATAGTCGATGACAAAGCCGCCTTCATCCATCTCCGGAAGGAAGTCGGTCCCCAACTGCGTGTAAAAGAAAACGGCCAGCAGCAGAGAAACGGCCGTAATCCCTCCGACAAGGAGCCGATGGGCCAGGGACCAGCGCAAGGCCTTCTCGTAAACGCGGTAAAGCGGTTCAACAAAGCGCGCCGAGGACTCGCGATAGCGCGCAGGAGTAAGAAACTGCTCGGAGAGCAGGGGCACCAGAGTAAGCGCGAACAGAAGCGACAGCAGGACCGAGGCCGCCAGGGTAAGCGAAAGTGAGGAGAAGAAATCGCCGACGAAGCCTTGCAGGAGCCCCAGCGGCAGAAAGACAACGACGGTCGTAATCGTGGAGCCGATCACTGGCCCAATGAGTTCACGGGTCCCGTTTTCGGCGGCGGCCATGGAAGACTCTCCCAGGCCGATGTGGCGATAAATGTTTTCCACGACGACCACAGCATCATCAATGACTAGGCCAATGGCGATGGCGAGGCCGCCCAGGGACATCAGGTTCAAGGTGCTGCCCAGCAGGCGCATCACCAGGAACGTGCCTACGACCGTCAAAGGCAGCGACATAGCGGTGATAAGGGTGGTGCGAACCTCGCGCAGAAAGAGAAAAAGAATGGCGACGGCAAGAAAGCTGCCAATCAGGATAGCGTCACGCACGCTGCCCATGGCGTCGTGCACGAACTCAGCCAAGTCATACACCACAGTGAGATGTAAGGTGGCGGGAATGACCTGCGCGGAATGGGCAGCCACGTCTTTGACCTGTTGCGCGATCTGAATAATGCTGCCGCCGATTTGTCGGGTCACATTGAGAATGGCCGCCTGGACGCCGTTGCCATAGATGAGGGTCGCAGGATCGGCCATGCCGTAGTCTACCTGGGCAATATCAGCCAGGCGTATGGGAGTCGCGCCTTCGGCGCCGACGACGGTGTTTCTGATCTGATCGAGGCTGGTGAATTGGCCGCTGGTAAGCACCAGGTACTGCAAATAATTCTTATCCAGCCGGCCCACGGAGGTAATTCCATTGGTCGCGCGCAGGCGCCCGGCAATCTCAGGCAGCGAAAGCCGGTGCGAGAGCACCTTCTGCGGGTCCACGATTATGGAAATTTCGCGGGTGTTGCTGGCTTGCACTTCGACCCGCGCAACTCCCGGAACCCGGCTGAATACGGGACGCAGGTTATAGAAGGCATAGTCATAAAGGTCGGTATTGGGCACCTTGCCGTTGAGCACGAAGCTGAGAATGGGGAACACCGAGGGTGACAGCCGTTCCACCTCGACTTCGGTCTCTGCGGGCAGCGAGGTGCGTGCTTCGTTGACTCGCGCCTGCACTAGTTGCAGCGCGTTTTGCATATCTGCCTTGTCGTCGAAGAGGACTGATATCTCCGCATTTCCACGAATGGTCTTGGAGCGCACGCGGCGCACTCCCTGGACCGTGCTCAGCACCTCTTCCAACGGACGGGTCACGGAAATCAACATGCTGTCTGGAGCCAGGTCGCGGGATTGCACAAGCACCACAACGCGGGGGAAGCTCAGCTCCGGATAAATGTTGCTGGGAAGCTGAAAGACGGCAAAGAGGCCGCCGACGACCATCAGCGCCGTCAGCAGGTAAATTGCTTTCCTGTTCTCGTGGCAGAGGCGCACTAGGTTCATTGCTTGACCTTCACCTTGGCGCCATCGGGCAGGCCATAGCCTCCGGAAAGAATCACGGAGTCGCCCTCCGTGAGGCCAGAGAGCAGCTCGGTTTTATCGTGGGTTTCGATCCCCAGGGTTACGGGAACCAGCTCTGCCTTATCCTCTTTGACCCGATACACCTGCGGTTGAGAGTCTTCGCCGCGATAAATCACCTGGGCCGGCACCACCAATGCATTGGGATGAACCTCCAGGGGAAGCTGGGCGGTCAGAAACATTCCCAGGCGCAACAATCCCTGGGGATTAGCGATGCGGATTCGGACCAGGCCCACATCACTGGTGGGATCAACAGCCGGAGAGACCGCGGCCACGCTGGCATTGAAGGTCACTCCGGGAACGCTTTCACTGGTGAGGGTGAACTTCTGGCCGACATGGACCCTGGCTAAATAAACCGCCGGCACATTGCCCAGCAATTCAACGGTCTTCACGTTAGCAACTTCAATGACCGGCTGCGCGGCGGTGCCATCCACCTGCTCGCCCACGCTGGTGAAGCGTTTTACCACAATAGCATCCAAGGGAGAGCGTATTTCCGTGCGGGCCAACTGCTGGCGGGCGATGGAAAGCGCCGCCTGCGCCTGATTGAAAGCTCCCTGGCTAACGCTGACCTGGGTGCGCGCGTCCTCAACTTCTTTGCCGGCGGCAATGCCACGCTGAAACAGGTTCTCATTGCGGTCGCGATTGGCCACCGCATTTTGCAGGTTGGCCTTGGCCTGCTCGATGGCGCCTTCAGCCTGATGCATCTGATCACGCAGGGTTCGAGGATCGATTTGCGCCAACACTTTGCCGGCGGAGACATGGTCGCCTTCAGCCACCAGGATTTTTGCAATGCGGCCGGGGACCAGCGAACTTACCTTTGCATCTTCGTTAGGAAGCGCGGCGATGGTGCCGGTGATGGCCAGAGTGCGCGTGATCTCCGCACGGGTTACCTTGGTGAGAGTCACCGTGGCCACAGCGGCCGTTGCATCCGAAGCAGCATCGTCTTCGTCGGAAGAAGAATGATGAGAACAGCCTGCGGCCAGCCCCAGGCAAAGAAGCCCGGCCAGGAAGAACTTTTTGTTTGCAATCGGTGAAGTCATGGACCGAGAGGTTCCCCCACAATCTCCTCCAGACTGGCGAAGGCCGAATGAAAATTGAAAAGCGAATCGAGGTAGGCGCGCTTGATGTCACTGGTCCGGCGCTGGGCATCGATCACGTTCAACACATTCGATTTGCCCGCCTGGTAGCTCTCTTCGGCCATGGCCTCCAGTTTAAGCGTTGCAGGCACCAGATTGTTGCGATACAG
>QIAW01000430.1 GCA_003225655.1 Acidobacteriota bacterium | reverse complement strand
TCTGGAAGAGGCCGGAGTGGCCGTGGTCCCGTTCCAGGCTTTCGGATTGAAAGAAGATACCGGCTGGTTCCGGCTTTCAGTGGGCGCGGTTTCCATGGAAGAGATCGCCGCAATCTTCCCTCGCCTGCGTGAGCTTCTCGCAGCGGATGTGACTGCGCCTTCTGCAGGTCCGGGCCGGAAAAAAGAATTAGTGCGCTAGCCGGCACAGACAAGCGTTTTAACTTAAAACTGCTTTTCTTTTACGCTCTCCAGTTTGGTGTCAGGCAGCAACCCACTGTGAAACAGACTGAAATCCATGACGTTTTTCAAGGAAAACACCGGCGTCTGCGGAGTATGCTGCGCTTTGACCAGGTTGAACTCCGCCCCCTTCACGTCTTCCAGGACGAACGCCGGCCGCAAGTCTTCTTTGATGGTGCTCACCTCGACGTTGGTGAACTCAATGCCCTTGGCATGCCGGATGAAAAAGCCATACGACGGCATATCTCCATGGCGGTAGGGCTCGGGATACTCCTTCTCTTCCTCCGGCGGGTTAATGGCGGCTTGCTCTTTGGTTCCGCCACCCTGGTAATAGATGCGGATGTTGCTGAGTTTTACATCTTCAATATCATGACCAGGAATGCCCATAATCAACGATCCGTTGCCGCGATCGGCGTTGTAGACCACGATATTGCTGATGTTCACGCGGCGCAGTGAGCCGATGGGAACACCTTCGGGCGCGCGCATGCGGGCGCCCAGCCTCAGATAAATGGGAGCATTCACGATATCGCGCATGGTGATGTTGGTAATGCTGATGTCCTCAAGGTCGGCGCCATCTACGGTTTCCAGCGCCAATCCGCGGGAATAATCGAACACGCAGTTGGAAATTGTAATGTTGCGGAACGAGCCCTCCGATTCGGTGCCAATCTTGATGCGGCCTGTTGGCCCGTGGCCTTGCGGAGGCATGTTGCTGCCCCGCTTATACGTGCCATCGAGGAAGGTGCCGTTCTGGAAGCCGCTGACCTCGCAGTTGGTGATGGTCATATCCTCGGTCGCTCGCGCAAAGCCGAGGGCATGCGTACCTTTGATCACGATGCCATCGTCGGCGGGCGAGTTGACGCTGGTGTTGGAGATGCGCACGTGGCGGCAGGAATCCACGTCAATGCCGTCGCGGTTGGTGTCAATCTTGATGTTGTCGATGGTGAAGTTATCGACTCCGGTGGCCAGAATGGCGAAGTGGCCCGCCATCAATATAGAAATGTCGCGGATAACAACATTGCGGCAAAGCTTCAGGGAGATGGCCTTGTTGCCGATGCGTTGATCCGCCTTGCGCGTCAAGGCATCTTTGCCGCTGATGACACCCGGCCCAAGAATCGCGATGTTCTCAAGCCCCTCGCCCCAGATCAGGCTGTTGTGGAAGTAGGTATGGCCGAAGTCCTGATATTTATCCCATTGCTTCTGGCTGGTCTCAATGGGGTCATAGGCTTCAGGATCGGGCGAGGCCTGGATGGTTGCACCCTGATCGAGATAGAGCGTGATGTTGCTCTTGAGGTGAATGGAACCGGAAAGATATGTCCCGGCGGTGAAATAAACCGTTCCGCCACCGGCGGCGCTGGCGGCATCGATAGCTTTATTGATTGCGGGTGAATCGAGCGCCTTGCCATCGCCCACGGCGCCGTATTTCTTGACGTCGAAAACCGAGGCGTGAAGCTGGCTTGCGGCAAATCCCATGGTGATCAGTAATCCAAAACAAAGAACCGCTACACGTTTCATCATTGCGTCTCCTGACTCCATCAAAGTGTTTCAGAATTCCTCATTACAGTTTCCACCCTTTTCAAGCATGGGGGTGGAGTACTTGTTAACAAGTCGTGCAGTTTGTTAAATCCTTCAACATCAGGCGTTTAACCCACAAATAAACTGCACTAGCGGGGTATGCTTCTGCTAGTCAATTCGCTTCAACCCCGAATGTCAATGCAATGCGCAGAGATACGTCAAGGAAGATGATGGACGACGGTCCCTTGAATTGCAATGGCTTTGATACCTGTTCATGACCCGGGCACGGCAAACATGAAAATGTATTAGAACGTGTTTCCAGAATCCCATAATAAAGTCCTACTCACAAGAACAGGGGCTCCCACCGACGCGCTGCACAGGGGCTTTGTCTAGGCTTGCGGGTGAGTTTGGCTGCGATTATCTGGCGGGCTTCAATAGCCCCTGAAGATCAAGCCAGTCGTGCAGGCGGTCGGGCCAGGTATCCACGGGCAGGCCCTTCTTGTGCATGCCGAAGCCGTGTCCGCCGCGGGAGTAGATATGCATCTCCGCGGAGACTCCTGCTTTTTTCCAGGCCTGGTACAAAGCAATGCTGTGCTCGAGTGGGGTCACCGTCTTGTCATCATCGGCCTGCACGAGAAACAGCGGTGGAAGATCCGCCGGGGTCGCGAGGTCGTCGGGCGTGCCGGGATAGAGCAGCGCTGAGAAATTTGGCCGGCTATCGGCATCGTGCTGCAAGGCCACTCCTGTGGCAAGCAGACCGCCTGCGGAGAAACCGAGGAAAACGATATGGTCTTTGGCGATGCCCCATTCGGAGGCATGCGCGCGCACAACTTTGATCGCCTGTTGCCCGTCGGCAATGGCCAGGGGAATCACAGTCTTGCGGCGCTCGAGCATCCTGGCGGCATCTTTTTCATCTTCATCGCCGGTACGCATGAGCCGGTACTTGAGCACGAACGCAGCCACACCAATCGAATTCAGCCAGCGGGCGAGTTCGGTACCTTCGTGGGTGAAAGAGAGAAAGCGAAAGCCGCCACCCGGACAAATGATGACCGCGGTGCCGGTGGCTTTGGAGGCCTCGGGAAGAAACACTGTCAGCGTCGGGCGCGTGACATTGCTGATGCGGGCGGCGCCGTCTTGTCCGGGCACTTCTTTTTCTTCGTACTTCCAGCTTTCCGACCCTGGCGCAGCGCCCGGCCATACGGGAACCACTTTGGGCTCGGCGGCAAAGGCTGCAGCACTCAGCAAGATGAGCGAAACGAACTTCATTTTCACGATGCCCAGAAGTCTACCATGCCGCTCCACTCCGTCTTATCCTGCCTTCGGGCGGCGCTGATTGATGAGGTGATCAACCGGAAGCAGTGGTAAACTTGCGGCAATTTCCGGCACTGGAGGAGATATGGCAGGCTTTCGTCTTCGAGTAAGCCCATTTTTCCGAAAACTGTTGCTGGCGCTTGTTGTCGCCCTCATCGCGGTTTATCTCGCGTTCGGAGCCTTCCTCTGGCGGACGATGCATAAGCCTCCTGAGGAGTTCGGGCGCGTGATGGCCAAAATGCCCGGGCCGTTCGTCTTTCTGCTCTTTCCGTTTGAGACCATGTGGGTCCATGCCCGCACCGGAAATTTGAACCTGGGCGATCCTGCTCCAGATTTCTCGCTGATGAAAGTCGATAAAAGCGGATACGTTCGGCTCACTGACCTGAACAAGCGACAGCCGGTTGTGCTCGTCTTCGGCAGCTACACTTGACCGCCCTTCCGGCGGGAGGTTCCCGCCCTGAACAAGCTTTACGAACAGTATGGCAATCGGGTGAGCTTCCTGACGGTTTACATTACGGAAGCTCATCCCAGCGACGTGTGGCAGATGCAGAGTAATATCAGGGACAAAGTGGTTTTCGCCAGCCCGAAGAGCGAAGAGGAGCGGGCCTCTGTCGCCGGGATCTGCGTGCGGAAACTCGGCATCAAGTATCCATCGGTTCTCGATGAGTATGGCAACTCCACCGAGCAGGCCTACACTGGCTGGCCTGACCGCATCTACCTGATCGACTCGCAGGGAAAAATTGCCTACAAGAGCAAACCGGGCCCATTCGGCTTTAAACCTGACGAGTTAAGAGCGGCCCTTGCCGGCATGCCGGAAGTCGAGGCCAAAGCAAAATAATTTGCAAGCTGGCGCGCCGCCGCTGGCGAAATTATTGCCCCAGGTTTGTACCCGATGGATGCGGATCAGTCTCGAAAAGTGCACGCCAGCGACACCTAAGCCGGTTGTGGGTATTACCTGCAGCATTTGCAAGGACCAACCGCCTGCATGGTATGCTTAATAGGCTAGCTGCGTTCCCGCCTTGTCGGAATTTTTCCGCAGTTCCCAAAAACAACAATGATTTCTGTCAGCAATGTTTCTATGCGCTACGGCGCTAAAGTACTGTTCGAAGAGGTGAGTACGGCGTTCACGCCGGGCAAGCGCTATGGCCTGACCGGGCCCAACGGCGCCGGCAAAACAACGTTCATGAAGATCGTGACCGGAGAGCTGGAGCCGCAAAAGGGGACCGTCGTGCGTCCGCGCAAGTTCGGGACTTTGAGCCAGGACCAGTTCGCCTTTGATGCTTATCGCGTGATTGATAGCGTCATCATGGGCAACAAACGATTGTGGAAGGCCATGGAAGAGCGCGAGAAAATCTATGCCAAGGCGGAGATGACCGACGCCGATGGCATGCGGCTGGGCGAGCTGGAAGGCATCGTAGGCGAAGAAGACGGTTACTCTGCCGAGAGCGATGCCGCGATCCTGCTGCAAGGGCTGGATATCCCCGACGAATTGCACGCCCGCGCCATGGGCGAGCTGCAGGGCGGGCAGAAAGTCCGCGTGCTGCTGGCACAGGCATTGTTCGGACATCCCCAGGCGCTGCTGCTCGACGAACCGACGAACCACCTGGACCTGGATTCGATCCACTGGCTGCAGGAGTTCCTGAACAACTACGACGGCGTGCTCATCGTGATTTCGCACGACCGGCACTTTCTCAACAGCGTTTGCACGCACATTGCCGATATCGATTACGAGACCATCATCACCTACACCGGCGGTTACGACGATATGGTGATGGCCAAGACGCAAGTGCGTTCGCAAATCGAGTCGCAGAATGCGCAGCGGGAAAAGAAAATCTCCCAGTTGAACGAATTCATCGCGCGCTTTTCCGCGGGCACGCGCTCCAGCCAGGTGCAATCGCGGCGCAAAGAGGTGGAGCGCCTGCAGGTAACGGAGCTGGCAAGGTCGAACATCCAGCGGCCGTTTCTAAAATTCGAGCCGAAGCGGCCTTCGGGCAAACACGTTCTGGAGCTGGAGGGCGTGAGCAAATCTTATGGTGACAATGAAGTTATCCGGAACTTCACCGCGAGCGTGATCCGCGGAGAAAAAATCGCGCTGATGGGCCGCAACGGCGCGGGCAAAACCACTTTGCTGAATGCTCTTCTGGCGAACTCGCCCACGGTTCCGGAGGCCGACCTGCGCAAGACGAGCGGCTCGAGTGGTCCACTGATCGATGGGGGAAAGGTGATCTGGGGACACGAAGCGTTCGTGGGGTACTTTGCCCAGGACCATCGTCCGCTGATCGAAAAGAACCTGACCGTATTCGAGTGGCTCTTTCAGTGGGATACAACCGCCTCGAACGAAGAGATCCGTGGATTGCTTGGGCAAATGTTGTTTGCCCGCGATGAAGCTAACAAGCTCACCAACAATCTCTCAGGAGGCGAAGCAGCGCGCCTGCTGTTCTGCAAGTTGATGCTGCAAAAACCGAATGTCCTGGTGCTGGATGAGCCGACCAATCACCTGGACCTGGAATCCATCAACGCGCTCAATATTGCCCTGCAGCGCTACCAGGGAACCATACTTCTAGTCACCCACGACCACGACGTGATCGACGAGGTCGCCACCAGAATCTGGCACTTTGAAGAACACAAGATCGTGGACTTCAAGGGCGCGTATGAGGAGTACCAGACGGTTTCGGCGTAAGGCTTATCTTTGAAACTTAACTCAGGGCAAACTTACTCAGGGCAGCACCCGTAGTCCTTCCTCGACTGGCGAGGGCTGTGCGGTCCGTTTGGATCGGATCTGGCCAATCCTGATCGAGGCTTTGAAGATGGCTCCAACCGGGATGATGCCGCCGAGTTTGTGCGCTGCTACGGCTGCCAAGCCCATGGATGCGACACATCCACACGAACCGCAGTCCGGATTCCCCCCGGACGATCTTGGTTTTCAGGTCCGCGGAGAGTGTCGCGGTGGTCAGCGCAAAAACACAGTCCCTGGGACTGTGTGGAGGCGCGGCAAACTGCCGAATCAGACCTTCCGGCATGTCCAGTTTGGGAAATTCCTTGCGTAATGCAAGCATGTCGGCAATGGCCTGCAGACGTTCATGGGGTTGCAAAATTTCCGGCAATTGATCTCCCACCTGTGGAGTGAACAAGCTGAACCATACCTTGCGGATCTCGGTCTTGGGGGTCCAGTACTCCAGAAATTCCTTCAGATAGCCCGGCCGCTTCATCATTTGACCGGTGACCGTGCAGTGGATGGTGATCTTCTGGCCCGCGAAGTTCTTCAGGATGCGATCGTAGGTTGCCGGTGAGCGCCGGACATCGTGCTCTGGTTGCAATCCGTCAATCGATACGACGACGTTCATGTGGGCAAACGCCGCCCAAACCGGCGCCAGGGGCCGGAATGCACTGGTGACGAGTTGGACGTGAATTCCTCGATCAAGCAGTAGCGGAATCATCACCTCGAGCTCGCGATAGCGGACAAGCGGGTCGCCCCCCACGATCGACAGATGCAAAGGCTTGAGCCCGTCGACGACCTCAAGAACACCGTCGATCAGTTCTTGCCCTTTGCGATCATGAAGACCTCGCAAAGTCACGCCGCCACCCAGGTGCGCGTCATCATAGGCATAGCACCCGGGACAACGCAGCGGGCACTCGCGCGTAATCTCAATGGAAAGCGAGGGCCGCTCTCCCTTGAGAATCTTGCGCCATGCGCTAATAATTTCTGAAGTCTTCATTACCCTCCTCGTTCTGCAAACGGAAAACCTGCCCACC
>QIAW01000427.1:2146-4441 GCA_003225655.1 Acidobacteriota bacterium | reverse complement strand
AGCCCGTAAGCATTCCGGGCTAGGCTAAACAGGTCAACCAAAATGCGGTTTCTCAGCGACAAACCGGCAAAAATCAGCGCTGATCCGCGTCCATCAGCGGCAAAGTCTTTGCTCTTAACCAGGCCAAAAGTAAAGGCGGCTTTGGGCCGCCTTTGTTGTTTCGGAATTCGAAAACGCTTAGAGAGCTTGCACGTTTTCTGCCTGCCAGCCCTTGGGTCCCTTGATGACGCTAAATTGAACGGGTTGACCTTCCTTCAGGCTGCGGAAGCCTTCTGTCTGGATAGCAGAATAGTGGACGAATACATCTTCCCCATTCTGACGGCTGATAAAACCATACCCCTTGGCATCATTGAACCACTTTACTGTTCCTTGTTCCATTGTGTTGCATTTCCTTCTTGTTGATTTAGGCTGGATGAAGCAAAGGCTAGTGCAGGCAGGTGCGCTATAAAGCGGTACTCCGTGTACTAAAACTTCGTTCATAGCAGCAACTCAGTATACATAAGGCAGAGTAGAAGGCAAAGCAGAAATGATCGTGGGCACAGGGGTCGATATCACAGAGGTCGGCAGGGTTGCCGAGGCCGTGGAACGCTTTGGCGAGCGCTTTCTGCGCCGCGTCTTCACCCCCGCTGAAGTCGCATACTGCAGCTCTAAGCGCAACAAAATCGAGCGTTTAGCGGCCCGCTTCGCCGCCAAAGAAGCCGCACTCAAGGCCCTGGGCACCGGACTGCGCCACGGAATCACCTGGCAGCAGGTCGAGGTGCGCCGCCAGCCGGGAAGCCGTCCGACCATCGCCTTCTCCGGCGTTGCCGCCCAATATGCTGCGCACCTGGGGGTCAAACACGTGTCGCTTTCCCTGTCGCACACGGCGGAGCAGGCGATTGCCATGGTGATCCTGGAGGATTGAATCATTGGATCATTGAACCCATCGGGCCATTGAGTCATTGAAGAATTGAGTAATCGGGTAGTTTTGTAATTGCGGAATTGAGTCAGGCGGCGATGTCGCTTGCTGCGAAACGACAAAAGCTTAAGAAGACGATTACGAATTGATAGAATTGATGGTTTCGGTCATATATAGTTAGCATTCCTATGGCCGCTGACCAGATTACATAATTACCCGATTACTAAACTACTCAATCATTCATGGCCCAATCACAAGTGCTTGCTCCAATTGCCGGCTCCTCAACCTCTAAGATGGAGCTCGCCCTAACCCGGCTGTTTTCCGTGGTGCTCTTCTACCATTTTGCCTTTCTCGCCATCTCGGTCGCTCTTCTAGGATTGGGGGCGGGAGGCGTTTTCGCCTATATCCGCCGGGAGCGGCTCAAGCAATACACGACGGAGTTTCTGGCTCCGCGTATCTGCATGGCTTCCGCGGTGATGATCATGATTCTGCTGGAGGTCGTGTTACGGGTCCCGGTCTCGCTGCGGCTTGACTGGACCAACTTCATGCGGCTCACCATCATCTACACCGTGGCCACCGTTCCCTTCTTCTTTACCGGGCTGCTCTTCTCCCTGGTCTTTGCCCGGGAACGGGAGCACATCTCGCGGCTCTATGGCGCCGACCTGATCGTCGGCGCCGTGGCCTGCCTGGCGGTGGTGCTGCTGCTGAGCTGGATCGGCGGGCCCAACGCGGTCCTGTTTTCCGCCATGGCCATGGCCGCTGCCGGAGCGCTGTGGCCGCCGGCAGGCAGAAGAAAACCGCTGCTGCTGGCTTGTCTTCCCCTGCTGCTCGTCATCATCAATGTCGCGACCCATGGCCGGGTGGCCGACATTGTCTATGCCAAAGGCATCCGCCGCTCCCGCGCGTGGACGGAGTTTTCCCGCTGGAATGCCATCTCGCGGGTTGAAGTGGACCACGCTGGCGATGCCAGAGACATCGTGATTGATGCCGATGCTTCCACCTCGCTCATGCATGCCGATCCGGCCGAGTGGCAAGACCCGGAGTGGCGCAGAGAGCTGATGTCGGCCGCCCCTTCGACGGTGAATGTGCTGCGGCCGCAGGGCAATTACGCCATTATCGGTCCCGGCGGCGGCGTGGATGTGCTGCGCGCCCTGGTGAACGGCAGCCCCAGCGTCACCGCGATCGAAATCAACCCCATCATTGCCAATGACATCATGCGCGGCCGCTACGCCGATTATGCCTATCACCTCTATGAGCGCCCCCAGGTGCACCTGCACGTCAGCGACGGGCGGTCGTTTGTCCGCAACTCAAAAGAGCAGTATGACGTGCTGCAGATGACCCTGGTGGATACCTGGGCCTCGACCGCCGCGGGCGCATTCGCGCTGAGCGAGAACAAC
>QIAW01000427.1:0-2125 GCA_003225655.1 Acidobacteriota bacterium | reverse complement strand
ATCGCCATCACCCGCTGGGAGTTCAAGGAGCCCCGTGAGGCGTTGCGCGTGGTTTCCCAGGCCATGGAGGCGCTGCGCCAGATGGGAATTGAGGATCCGAGAAACCATTTTGTCGTGGTCGCCGAGGGCGAGCTGAATACCGACGGCAAGCCGGTCACGGTGCTGGCCAATAAGAGTCCTTTCACGCCGCAGGAAGTTCAGACCGTGAAGGCGCACATCAACGAAACGCAAAACCTTCACTTGGTGCACGCACCCCAACTCTTTAGCCAGGAACTGGATAAGAATTCCTGCCACCAAGATCCTCAGAATCCATCTACCACAATCTGTTCCTACCTTGGGCTTGGACCGACTTCGTATGCCGCCAGTGAAGCGCGCCAGCCCTTCGACGAGTTGATTGACGGCGACGCAAGTAACGCCTCTGCTGCAGACCTCTCTGCCGCACAGCAACAGGACCAGCGTGCGGCGTTTATTGCCGCCTATCCATACAACATCGCGCCGGTCTCTGACAGCGCTCCGTTCTTCTTTTTTACCTTCAAGACTCCCCGGCTGCTTCAGGGCATTATTCATCCCGGTAAAGTGGGCATCGATTGGAAGGTCAATCTGGGCGTGGCTGTCCTTTTTATCCTGTTAGGCATATCGGTGGTCGCGGTCATGGCTTTCTTGATCCTGCCGCTTGCATTCCACACCAGCGCGCGGGTCGCCGGGGTGAGGCCACTGCTCTACTTTATCGCCGTGGGCCTCGGCTACATCCTGGTAGAGATCACCATGATCCAGCGGTTTGTCCTCTTTCTCGGCCACCCCACCTACGCGCTCACGGTGGTCGTGTTTCTGATGATGCTGACCAGCGGCACCGGAAGCCTTGTGGCGCGGCATTGGATCGCCGACTGGCGCCGGATCCGGTTCCCCATCTTGTTCATTGTCTTCGCCTTGACCGCTTATATCTTTGTGCTGCCAAAGATTCTGGTCGCGCTCGTGGGCTGGCCGCTTTTCGCGAAACTCGTGGCCAGCACGGCCCTGCTCGCGCCCGTAGGATTCCTGATGGGCATGCCCTTCCCCACGGGATTGCGCGCCCTGGAAAACACCGAAGCCGGGGCCATTGAGTGGGCATGGGCCATGAATGCCGCCGCCTCGGTGCTGGGCTCGGTGCTGGCCATGGTCATTGCCGTGCACTTCGGCCTGGCTGCTACCCTGGCTTGCGGCGCTGCCGCCTATCTGGCCGCCATGATGATGGTCAGGGCCCTGCAAAGCGGCCTGTCGGCTCAATGAAGGTTACTGCCATTGGACTGTTGGCTCCTGCCGTTGGCTGGTTCAGGATGGCCTAAGTGGAAGCAATGCAATATGTTATGATTCGCCTTCTTTCAAAATTTTGAGGAAAGGCGCTCAGCTTCCGAAGTTTGGAATACTGGAAGTTTAGATCCCTGAACTTTAGAGTACTCAACAAGGAATATGCCCAGCCAGTCACAACTGCAATGGTCTCGTTTGCGGGTGGGAATCACCGTGATTGTGGCCACAATTTCGCTGATCGTGGTGATCTTTCTCATGTCTTCCACCACCAGCATCTTCACCCACCAGATCTATCTGAAGACCTACTTCGATAACGCGGAAGGCTTGCGCAAAGGCGCCCCCGTGCGGCTGCAAGGGGTAGACGTAGGCAATGTGACGCGGATTTCCGTGGATGCCGGCAAACCCTTGACCCCGGTAGACGTCACTATGAAGGTGAATACCCGCTACCGTGATTTCCTGCGCAAAGACTCCGTTGCTGTTCTGAGCACGGCAGGCGTGCTGGGCGAAACCTATGTGGATATCGATAGCTCCAAAGCCACGGGCGTGCCGGCCGAAGACGGCAGCGTATTGCCATCCTATAATCCACCCGGCATCAAGAATGCGTTGACCGGCGCCCAAAACACGCTACAGAATGTGGACGTGCTGGTGCGCCGGCTCGACCGCATCGTGGCCTCGGTGGAAGACGGAAAGGGCACGATCGGCAAGCTCATCTATGATCCCAGCCTGTTCAACCGCCTGAATTCCACGCTGACGGAGATGCAGCAGATGGTGAACCAGATACACTCTGGCAAAGGCAGCATTGGCAAGCTAGTGATGGATGAGGAGCTTTATAACAAAGCCA
>QIAW01000428.1:2531-7318 GCA_003225655.1 Acidobacteriota bacterium | reverse complement strand
AGGAAATATATAGAGGAGAGCGACAATCCCGGCATGATAGATGAACGAAGTCACAAAAGGCCGGGCCGGCATCTCGCGCTGCACAAAAACGTCAGGCCAGAAGCTCGCCGGGCGCGAAGTCAGGATCAGTGGCGGCGGAATCGGCCGGAACTGGTCCGCCATATTTCGGAGAAAAGCCTTAGGCCAGGGGTCCCATCTGATCAGCAATTGGGGCGGTGTGATCACCAGAGAGCGCTCGGCCTTGGGAGAAGAGGGCTTTGTCGGCAAAGGCGCGAGCTTGGTTGTATCCAACATCCAACATCAATCCGTGCGCTCAGAACGGAACGGGGTTGCCTCATTATAACTTGGTAAATAGGTCAGCAGCTCCGCCGGAATGTAAATTTTTAGACGCCGCAGCACTCTATGCAAGAGTTATAAGCAGGTTCTATGTGTGTCAAATGGGAGTGAGTGGAGGGTTCCCGATGTTGCGCGGGTATACAGCCGGCCGGGCTCCCGGCATCGGCATTGCGGGGACCTTCGTTTAATGCTTAAATAGTGCTATCTAAAAATGAAGAAGCTCTTTAGTTTTCTTATTTCCGTGCTCTGTCTTTTGCCGGCTGTGGCTTCCGCCCAGACCGCTGGACGCGGAACTCCCGGCGCCGACATATCAGGCTTGTACTCCTTCCTGCACGAAGGAGAATCTCTGCAGCTCAATCTCGATCATGGCAAACTCAGCGGATGGGTCAGCAGCTTCGGTTTTCTGGATAGCGACAAAGACATTCTGCTCGACCGTTTTTTCGAAAAGGCTTCACTCCAGGGGACCCGCGTTTACTTTCTTTCGCGGCGCATCCATGGCTGCTGGGTAGAATTTAGCGGTAGGATAGATCGCGGAGAAGGCCGTTTGCGCGGGCAAGAAGGCTATTATGTCCTCGTCGGCACCCTGACCCAGTACACCAGCGACGCAGACGTCAAGGTCTCAGCGCGCAAGCGCGAGGTCATGTTGAAATCAGCCTTTGACCCCGGTATCGCCGAAAACAACCGGTGAGCGTTGTACCGAATGCCGTCGAAGCCAGCCTCACGATCTTCCTTACTGGCAGTAGGCGTCCCAAATATTATTCTGAATAAGAGCTAAGAGCTAAAGCTTACTTTTGCGCCTCCGGCTGCGAAAACGGTCTGGGCTCCGTTGGTCGCGTGTATTCGCCCGTGCCCGGGCCGCCAAAACGGCTGTGTTGTGTGTGTCCGCTGGTTTGCGGATCAATGCCAAACGTCCCGGTAGCGCCCGTATTTCCACTTTGCGTGCCAGAATGTTCCAGGGCGGCTTTCAGGTCGCGCAATGCACGTTTCACATGGGCTTCCAGCGGCTCGCGCAAGGGCTCGGCTGCGCGCGAGAAAATCCTCAGCGGCGGCGCGTAATTCATAATCACGTGGACCAGCGTGTCGTTTCCCAGCGGCGAAAAATTAATGCGTCCGCTGTGCTTGGGACCGCGCACCGACTTCCATCCCAGCGACTGATTGGGAATATTCTGTATCAACTCGGCGTCCCATTCAAACTGCTTTCCGTACAAGGACATCACCCAGTGTGAGCGGTCGCCAAAGGTCTGCACTCTGCGGATCATGGGGCTGATATTCGGCAGGTTGCTGAAATCTGTCCAAGCGGTAAAGACCTCATCGACCGGACGCCCGATCTGCAGGCTCTCTTCGATTCGGATAATGCGGCTGTTGCGCGCCGAAGAGAGCGTCTGCCAGGCGGCTATCATTCCAATGCCAGCAGCCGTACCGCTGACTGCTCCGGCGGCGAAACCTTTCCAGAAATTATTGCGATTCATGGTCCACCTCACGAAAATCCATGCTTTGTTTGCGCGTGCTGAACTGAGGGGTGAGTGACTACAGGCGCGAGAAAACAACCCTTTACTTGGAACTGGAGCGGGCGCGACGGGTTGCATCCGCTCCGCTCGCGTATTGAGGTGCAACTGCGTACCCGTCAAAGCACATCTTCATCTACATATGGGATGCGAGGTCCGCATTGGCACTTCCGGTTGGCACTATAAGCATTGGCGCGGGCCGTTTTACTCCGCTGAGATTGGTCCCGCCGGGCTGTTTGATTACTATGCGCGTCACTTCGATACCGTGGAGTTGAACAGCAGCTTTTACCGTTTGCCCACTGAGACCGCATTCCAAACCTGGAAACGGATCGCACCCAAAGGTTTCGTCTATGCCGTTAAGGCGAGCCGCTTTCTCACCCATCGCATCAAACTCAGGGAACCTGAACGGGCGCTGGTGAATTTTCTGCCCCGCGTCGAGCTGCTGGGCAAGAAACTTGGACCAATTTTGTTTCAACTGCCGCCACACTGGAAGCTGAATCTGGACCGCCTGGTCAATCTGCTGGAAATGCTGCCTGGCATGTACCCGCGGTTGATGAGGTGCTGCATCGCTACAATGCCGCCTTCTGCATCTTTGAGCTCGCTGGATTTAGCACCGCGCCTAAAGTTACCGCCGATTTCGCTTACGTACGCCTGCATGGACCGGGCGGCAAATATCAGGGCAGTTACAGCGAAGCGACCTTGCGCACCTGGGTTGAGCGAATCAAACATTGGCAGAAGATGCTGAAGGCGATCTACGTGTACTTTGATAACGACCAATCCGCCTATGCCGTCCACAATGCGCTTGCTTTGAAAGCAATACTGCGGAGCGCCACAGCTTCATCTAATAAGGAAAGTGAAAAGCGCAGGGCTGCGTAAGTGCCTTGGTCTGACAAACATATGCATATTCCAGAACGGCACCATCAATGGCTTGTTCGCGTCCAGCCCCAGAGAGAGACGGTATATGTCAGCCAGGGGCGTGCCGTCCTCGCAACCGGCCGTACGGGGATGATTTCCGGCGATTCTCCTCATGGATTCATTGTTCATGAAACCCGGCTGCTTTCTGTCTACCGTTACGCGGTCAACGGAGCAGCGCCAACCTTGATCGCCGGTTCCAATGTGGAACAGCATTCCTGGCTGGGATATTACGGCTTCGCCCCGCCCGGCGTGCCATGGGAGAAGGATACCGGCAGCGGTGCTGTGGAACCGGTTTCGGAGCAGACTATCGAGATGCGGGTTTCGCGGCTGGTCGGCCTGGGACTGCACGAGGACATTGATTTCACCGACTTTGCCCAGCAGGCCAGCGAATTTGTCTTTGAGATTGAAGTGACGGCCGATTTTACCGATCAGGCCGAGTCTGCAGAACGTCAGCAGCAGGGAAAACTAAAACAAACCTGGAAGCAGGTTTCCCGTCAGGCCTGGGAGCTGGGGTTCGACTATTGCGTCCAACACAGGTATTCGCACCAGGGCCACAAAGGCAAAGCCAGTCTTCATCGCGGCCTGATCTTGCGCGTGGAAGCTCCGGATTCACCCCCGAGCTACAAGAATGGCAGGCTTCGTTTTCACGTCAAGCTTCAGCCGCGCGGCGGCTGGCACACCTGCATCAAGATGACTCCCGCGATTGACGGCAAGAAGCTGCCGCCACTTTATGGATGCCGCGAGTTTTTCGGGCAGCGCAACGTGTTGGACCGCAAGCGGCACCTGTTCATCAGCCGCAGCACGAAATTCGAAACTCTTGAGAGCAAGACACTCTCCACGGTCGTTGTCGAGGCCCTCGAGCAGTCTAAGCGTGACTTGGCCGCATTGCGTTTGTACGACCTGGACCATGGCCCCGACGCATGGACCATGGCCGCGGGGCTGCCCATCTACATCGCGCTCTTTGGCCGCGACACTCTTACTGCCTCCTGGCAATCGGCGCTCGCCGGCGCTGGCATGATGAAGGGAACATTGCCCGAGCTTGCCCGCTGGCAGGGCGCCCAAGTCAACGACTGGCGCGATGAGGAGCCGGGCAAAATGCTGCACGAGGCCCACACCGGTCCGCTCGCCGCGCTTGGTTACAACCCTCGCAGCCGTTACTACGGCGCGGCCACCACGTCTTCTTTCTATCCTGTAGTGCTCAGCGAACTGTGGAATTGGACTGGCGATAAAAGCCTGGTGCGTTCCCTGATTCCTCACGCATTGAAAGCGCTTCGCTGGAAGGAGGACTATACCCAATTGAAGAATGACGGCTTTTACTACTACCGGTCGCGATCCGAGCAGGGAAACAAGCATCAGGGCTGGAAGGATTCAGCCGACGCTATTGTGTATGAAGATGGAACCGAAGCCGAGCCCCCTATCGCCACCTGCGAGGAACAGGCCTTTGTTTACGTGGCCAAGATGCATATGTCGGCCCTGATGTGGTGGATGGGAGAACCGGCGCTGGCCCGCCGCCTGTTTCACGAGGCCCACGAATTAAAAAAACGCTTCAACGAAAAATTCTGGCTGCCGCACAAAAATTCTTACGCCCTGGGGCTCGATGCCCAGGGCCGGCCCATTGAATCCATCACATCCAATCCGGGGCACCTGCTGGCCTGCGGCATTGTGGAAGAATGGCATGCTCTGGCCACTGCGCAGCGATTGATGGCTCCCGATCTGTTCACCGGTTGGGGAATCCGCACGCTGTCTTCCGATCATCCCGCGTTTGATCCCTACAGTTACCATCGCGGCTCGGTATGGCCGGTCGAACATGGCAGCTTCGCCCTGGGCTTCATGCGCTACGGCCTGCACCAGGAGCTGCACACTTTATTGCGTGGCATGTTCGAGGCCAGCATGCTCTTTGATTTTCAGCGGTTGCCCGAGTGTTTCAGCGGACACCAGCGCGATGCCGAGCACCCATTTCCCGCGCTTTATCCTAAGACCAATTGGCCACAGGCGTGGTCGGCTTCCTGCATCTTCCTGTTCATGCAATCC
>QIAW01000428.1:0-2520 GCA_003225655.1 Acidobacteriota bacterium | reverse complement strand
CTGCCGGAAATTACCTTGCGCGACCTGCGCGTTGGCAAGGCGGTTACCACCATCCGTTTTCACCGCAAAGGCAAGAGCACCAACTTTGAGATACTGGAAAAGCGAGGCAAGTTGCACATCATCCGCCAGCCCAGCCCCTGGTCGCTGACCGCAACCTTGGGAGAGCGTTTGAAAGATGTCCTTGCCAGTCTGGCAGCGTAAGAAGGATTGGGTCATTGTTTCATCGAGTCGTTGGGTCATTAGGGGCCATTCCGCTCTGGAAGAATATGTGGCACAGCGCGGCAAGCCGCAATGGGATTCCACCTCTGCCGGCCTGTTCGAATCGTACAAGGTTGTGTAGTACAGCCGTCCCCGGCTGTGCCCCGTGCCGCTCGTAAGAACGGCAGGGAGAGCACACCCCAAAGCTAGAGCTAGAAAAGGCTAAGAGCTCTCCAAAACAAAAAAGGCGGCCTTAAAAAGGCCGCCAAGTAGCATTTAGGCTAGCAGGCTACTTTAGAACTCAATCTTGCCGGTCAACTTTTCCAGCCTGTGTGGAACGCCGTCGTAAGAGTGCGGCCGGCTGCAGTAAACCGTGCTAAAAATTTCTCCCCCCACCCCAGAAGCAAACCGGGTGCAATGCGACACTAAAAAGTTATCGCATTGCTTCCCCCGAAAATTTCTTAACTCTCTCACTCTTTATATTGATTGATATTTTGTTGAGCGAGAGCTCTGCCATGAGTAAAAGCACGCCGAGGGCCAAAAGATGTCAAAAAGGGAATTTCCAGCTACTTCAATAAGTTAGCCGCCCTTGGAGGCAATCTTTACAATTCAAAAGTATGGGAAATGGAAGAAACCCAAAAGCAGAAATTTGCTTTTTTGGATTCACCATCGGCTGAGAGTATTTTTTTATGGTAGGAATAGATTCTTCTTATTGCTCTCCATCGGAATTATTGCTCTCAATCGGAACGACGCAGCCCTTCTCTGCTTCCTCGTTGCCCAGGGCAATGAACACTCATTCATTCTCAAGGGCTTAGCGAAATTGTTTTCGTTCCGCTCCACTAAACAAATCCACGAGCGATACGTCTAAATCTACGCAACTCGACGTGCCCTCCTAATGCACCGAGATGCCAGACCTGAGACGGACGCGTCTTGGGTCTGATTTTTGGGGCCGATTTTTTGCTGGTTTTTTTGGATGACTCGTACTGCCCTTTCCCCGCCTAAGACCGCCTTCTGCGACTCTCTTGGCTCAACATTTCATAGTTTTGCATTTCTGAATATCTGTTTCTGAAACTTGTTCTTGACAGCGACCCAGCCAATGCTTACCATCCCAAGAATTTTTGCCGGAGCTTTGTTGTGGGAACGAAGTCTCACGATGTGGTACTCAGATTTCCCGGGTACTCACACGTTTTTAGCCGCGGTTACGGCGGCGATTTTTCTGGATTCGACATTCATTAAGTCATTGAGGGGTGAAAAATGCTACGCATACGACGTTTACAAATGACCTGCGCGCTTTTGTGCGCGCTGGCGCTGGTTCTTTCGGTTCCTTGCGCGCAGCCGCAGGCCATCGCTTCAGCCCAGGTGGTGGGCCAGGTGGTTGACGCGAGCGGCGCCGCGCTTCCCGGTTCGACCGTCAAGATGATCGAGACCAGCAAAGGCGTCTCCCACGAGGCGGTCACCGATACCGATGGCAGATATACGCTCACGCACCTGCCCGTTGGTCCTTACCGGCTCGAGGTTTCCAAGACCGGCTTCAAGACCTACATCCAGTCGGGCATCGTGTTGCAGGTGGATGATCACATTCCCCTCAACGCCACGCTGCAGGTGGGCGCCGTCTCTGAGACGGTCGAGGTCACCGCCGGCGGCACCCTGCTGCAGACCGAGTCGAACTCCATTGCCAACGTGGTCGATTCGCAGCGCATCAGCAACATTCCTCTCAATGGACGCCTGGCCACGCAGCTTGTCCTGCTGACGGGAGCTTCGGCAACCGTAGCCTCGCCCGGAGACCTGACCAGCAGCAAGAACTTTTACAGCTCTGCCCCCATCTCCGTCGCCGGGGCCCAGGGCAACGGCGTCAACTACCTGCTCGACGGCGGGGACAATAACGATACATTTTCCAATGTGAACCTGCCCTTTCCCTTCCCTGAGGCCCTGCAGGAGTTCAACGTTGAAACCAACTCGCTTCCTGCCCGCGACGGATTGCACCCCGGCGGCGTGGTCAACATCGTGACCAAATCGGGAACCAACGCCTGGCACGGCGACGCCTTTGAGTTCTACCGCACCGGCGGCTTCAATGCCCGCAACACCTTTGCCAAGGTCCACGACTCGCTGCACCGCAACCAGTTCGGTGGCACCTTCGGCGGGAGGATCATCCGCGACAAGCTGTTCTTCTTTAGCGGCTACCAGGGCACGCGAGTAGGCCAGGTCTCCAATGGAAATACCGCGTTTGTGCCCACCCCGGCCATTCTGAATGGAGATTTCAGCGCCTTCGACAGCGCCGGATGCCGATCCGGCGGGACCGGTCTTAGTCTAAAGATTCCGGCT
>QIAW01000055.1 GCA_003225655.1 Acidobacteriota bacterium | reverse complement strand
CTCATCTGGACCTCGGTGCGCGGCATGATCGAGGGCAGAAGCGTCACCCCAATCAAGGCGCCGGCGCGTTTCGTCCACGGGCTGCTCATGTTGCAGGTTGCATTGGGAGTAGCGGCTTACTTTACGCGCATCAAAGACGCGGATGCGCCCCAGCCCCTTCCCGGCATGATCGCCACCACGGTAGCGCACGTAGGCGTATGCGCGCTGCTGCTGGCTTCGACTTTTGTGCTGGCTGTGCGCACGCGCCGGTATTTTCCCGCGCCGGCAACTGAATCCGCCGCCTCCCATAAAGAGGCCGCTGCATGAGTGCCAGCATACAACCCATTGCCACCCAGGAGGCCGCCACGCAGACTATCGCCGGCAGCACTTCCCTGCTCTCTAAATATGCCGAGCTGATGAAGCTGCGCGTGACCACGCTCGTCGTCGCCACCGCCTGGTGCGGATATTTCATGGGAGCCGTAAAATCCGGCGTACCCTCCTTTTCCTGGACTCTGCTGCACACGCTGCTGGGAATTGGAATTGTTGCCGGCGGCGCCGCCGCGCTGAACCAGGTAATCGAGCGCGAAACCGATGCACGTGGCGCTGGTAGCGGGCGGCTCAGTTTATCTTGCGTTTGCCGCCAATCCGCTGACCGGATACCTGGCCTTCGCTACCGCCGCCGCCTATTTGCTCTTTTACACGCCGCTCAAGCAGATCACCAGCATCTGCACCTTCATCGGCGCCTTTCCCGGGGCCATGCCACCGCTGCTGGGATGGACCGCCGCCCGCGGCGCGCTGGCGTGGGAAGGGTTGGCCCTGTTCGCCATCGTGCTGCTGTGGCAGTTTCCTCACTTCTTCGCCATCGCCTGGATGTACGCGGAAGACTACGCCAGCGGGGGCATCCGCATGCTGCCGGTCGTCGAGAAAGACGGGCGCTCCACCACCCGCGAGATTCTGCTGTACTCGATTTCTCTCGTTCCGGTGAGCATTGCTCCCGTGATTCTGGGCATGACGGGAGCCGTCTACTTTGTGGGCGCTCTGTTGCTCTCGATTGCGTTCTTCTGGTTTGGAATGCGGCTGTGGCGACTAAAGCTCGCGCCCTCGGCGCCGGAATCAAAAAAAACCGCGCGCGAGCTGCTGCAAGCCTCGGTGATCTATCTGCCTCTGTTGTTTGCCTTGATGATGATTACCGCCGCCTTTCATTCGTAGCATGAACCCGGCAAGCCCATCCGCGCTCCCGCAGCCACTCACAACCTCTGGCTCGCACAACGCCATCGAGATCCGCAACCTCAGCCACGCTTACGGCGAGCGCAAAGCCCTCGATCAGATTTCATTCTCCGTACGCCCGGCTGAAATCTTCGGACTGCTAGGCCCCAACGGCAGCGGCAAGACCACGCTCTTCCGCATCCTTTCCACGCTTATGCTGCCCTCCTCCGGCGATGCCGCTATGGCCGGGCTCGACCTGCGCAGCAACCCCAGCCTGGTGCGCCGCCAGATTGGTGTTGCCTTTCAGGCCGCCAGCGTGGATGTGAAGCTCACTGCGGCTGAAAACCTGCGCCATCAAGGCCACCTGTATGGATTGACCGGCTCTGTGCTGAAAGCCCGGGTGCAAGAGATGCTCTCGCGTGTAGGTTTGGCAGAGCGCGCGCATGAAAAGGTCGAGACTTTTTCCGGCGGCATGCAGCGCCGCGTGGAGCTGGCCAAGGGCATCATGCACCAGCCCTCGGTGCTGCTGCTCGATGAGCCCACCACTGGACTCGATCCCGGAGCACGCATCGATCTCTGGCAGTATCTAAAGATTCTGCGCGATGAAGAAGGCGTCAGCATACTGATTACCACCCACCTCATGGAAGAGGCCGAGCGCTGCGACCGGCTTGCCATTCTGCATGAAGGAAAGCTGGTTGCCCTGGGCACGCCGGCCGAGCTGAAGAGCGAGATCGGCGGAGACGTGATGGTGATTGAAGCCTTTGCATCGGAAGCGCTGGCCGCAAAAATAAAATCCCGCTTTGGCGCGGAAGCGAAACTCATTGACAATAAATTACGATTAGAACGGGCTGCTGGTCATCGCTTCGCTACGGAAATTGTCGAGGCATTCCCCGGAGAGATTGAATCCATCTCGATCAGCAAGCCGACGCTGGAAGATGTCTTCATACGCCGCACCGGCCACCGTTTTTGGATCGAGCGCATGGATGTAGAAACGAAAAAGAAGCACTGAAAAAAGATCACCACGGAGGCGCGGAGACACGGGGAAAACTCGCTGGTCATCGGAATTCGGATTCATTTTGATCTTTCGGAGGGGCACGGCTCGGTGGTGAGGGTTTAATCACAAATTGTTCCTTCAGGAACATTGACACTCTCCACCCCCAGTGCTCGAAAAGGGTAGAAGTACAAAACTGAGAACTGAGAAAAATGTCTACGATCACCACCGCCGTTCCGCATCCACAACGCGCTCCACTGCGTAGCTTCAGCGCGTACGCGGACTTACTACTCCCTGCCTTTTCCCTCTGGCTGCGCGAGATCATTCGCTTCTACCGCATGCGCAGCCGCGTGGTGGGCGTCATCATCTCGCCGGTGCTCTTCTGGCTGGTGCTGGGCTCCGGCTTTGGCTCGTCGTTGCGCGGGCCGGCGGGCGGCGGGCAGCATTATCTGGAATATTTCTTCCCCGGCGCCCTCATCATGATTGTCCTCTTTACTTCTATCTTTGCCATGATGTCGCTGATTGAGGACCGCCGCGAAGGATTTCTGCTCTCAGTTCTTGTCTCGCCCGCCAGCCGCTCGGCCATCGTGCTGGGCAAAGTCCTGGGGGGAGCAACCCTGGCGTTTCTTCAAGGACTGATTTTCCTGGTCTTCGCGCCCGTGATTGGCGTCAGGATGGGGCTAGCGCAAGTCGGCATCTCGGTGCTGGCAATTTTTCTCATCGCGTTTGCCCTGACCGCGCTGGGTTTCACCATCGCCTGGCGGCTCGATTCCACCCAGGCCTTTCATGCCATCATCAATTTGTTTTTGATCCCGCTGTGGCTGCTCTCGGGAGCGCTCTTCCCCCTCAGCGGCGCCTCAGGATGGATTCGCGCCCTGATGCTGGCCAATCCCCTGACCTATGGCGTCGAGGCGCTGCGCGCTGCCCTGTTCAAAAGCAGTGAAGCCACCAGCACCGGCCTTTCCGTGCCTCTCTCGCTGGGAATTCTGGCGGCGTTCTCTGTTCTCATGTTCGCCGCCGCTCTGCTCATGGCCAGCCGAAGGAGAACCCTGCCTGCTTAATCTCGCGAGCGTTATGTCGCAAACCGGCGGACCGCAAGACTACGCCATCTTTCCCGTGCTGAACGCCGCGCTGAACGGCCTCAGCGGCGCGCTGCTGTTGATCGGACATTCATTCATTGAGCGCGGCAAGATTGCAGCACACCGCGCCTGCATGATTGCCGCATTTTGTTCCTCGACGGTGTTCCTGGCGTCTTATCTTTACTACCACGCCCATGTCGGGGTGATTCGTTTTCACGGCACAGGATGGATACGTCCGCTTTACTTCACCATCCTGACCTCGCACACAATCCTGGCAGCCAGCCTGCTGGTCCTGGTTCCCACAACCCTGGTGCTGGCGCTGCGCAGCTCATTCCTGCGGCACAAGGCCATCGCCCGCTGGACGTATCCCATCTGGCTTTATGTCTCGGTAACAGGCGTGATGATTTATTTTATGGTTTACAAGTGGTTTGTCTGAAAGCCGTGCTGATCAGCGTTTATCTGCAGCGAATTATCTCTTACGGATCCTGATACAGCCGTTGATAAACCGCGTGATTGCGCATGATGGCTTCGACGTATTCGCGAGTTTCGGTGAAGGGAATGGACTCCACGAACTCGTGGATATCGCGGTAATTGTTCTTGCGCCAGTCGTCCACGCGCTCGGCGCCGGCGTTGTAGGCGGCCAGCGCGTACTCCAGGTGGCCGTCGTATCTTTCCAGCAGTTGCTTGAAGTAGCGGGTCCCAAGCTGGATGTTGGTATTAGGGTCGAGCAGCATGGCGTCGTTGAAGCCTTTGATCTTTTCTGATTTCGCGAGCTGCTGTCCTACCCGCGGCAAGATCTGCATCAGCCCCATGGCGTTGGCGCGCGAGATGGCGCCGGGGTTGAACTCCGATTCCTGGCGGATCAGTGATGCCACCAGGAAGGGGTCGAGTTTGTTTTCGCTGGAGTGGCGCTTCAGATTGTCCCAGTATGGGCGCGGAAACAGCCCTTCCCAGAACGGACGCGGCAACGCGGAAAACTGGAATGAATAATATCCCGGGACGGCGCGCTTCAAAGCCTGCAGGGCGCGGTCGTAGTGTCCATCTTCGGTGTAGAGCTTGATCATCTGCGCGGTGGTCCAGTTATCACCGGGATCAGCCCCGGCGGCCTGAAGCTCGCGAATGGCGAAATCCACTAACCCACAGTTTCCCAGCAGCAGGCTCTTCTGTACGCGAAGGTCGTCGGCGGGTGCGGTCAGGGAAAAATGGCCGGGGAGCTGCGCTGGCGGAATTTTGCCCAGCAGAGGCTCGTCGGCAACGTCACCTGAGCTCCCCAGGTCGCGCAGGCGTTCGCGCGAGAGCTCGGCGTAGTAGGCGTTGAAATAGCGCTCTGAAACCTTCAGATAGTAGGCGCGCGCCAGTGGCAGATTCTTGTCTTCCTCGGCCAGGCGCCCCCGCCAGTAAAGAGCAGCGCTGGCTTCCTGCGACGCGGGATACAACGCAATATGCCGCTCAAAGGCCAGCCTGGCGCTTTCCACATCGCCTTGACGAAGCTGCAGCCACGCCGCCTTCCAGTTGGCGAAAGAGGCATATCTACCCGAGGAAAAACGTGACGCCAGCTCCTCAAAGAAACGGGCCGACGCGCCATAGTCCTTCTGTAGCAGGTGCTGGTTGGCCACAGCCAGCAACCCCTCTTGCAGCCAGGGACTCGCAGGAGCGGTCTCGCGCAGATGCGAAATCAGATCGCTCATGCGCTTGTCATCGGAGCGCGCCAGTTCAACCAGGTAGTAGAGGCGCTGGGCGTTGCGCTCGTCATTCGTTTCCGGCAACTTTTCCAGGAGATCCCGGGCTTCCCTGCCCCGTCCCGCCTTCCACAACGCCCCACCAAGAGCAACTTTGAGCGCATAAACTTCGGCAGCGGGCGCCTCATCGATCAGGTCCTTATATTCGGCCGCCGCCTCGGCAGCGCGGTGGTTGTCTGCCAGAAGCTCCGCCCGTTTCCTGCGGTCGGTGAAGCTGGCCGGAGCCAGACGCCGCTGCGCCGCCAGCTTCTGCAATTCGGCGTAAGCGTCCGTGGCCTCCAGCGCCGAGGGCAGAAGGTAATAAACATGGCGAAAACTCTCCGCAGCCTTGGCATAGCTGCCAACACGTAATTGAGCGCGGCCCAGCGCCAGCTCCAGATCGGCGCGCGAGGGAGAGCGCTGCGGCTCCAGAAGATCTATCGCGGCCTGCGCCTGGCCGGTAACCACCAGTGCATTGGCCTGCAGCACGTCAACATCGCGGGCGAAGAGCGATCCGGAATAGCGGCTGTCAAACTGATGCAAAGCGGCGAGCACGCCTTGCGCATCGCCGCTTGATCCCTCGGCCATGGCCAGGAAATAATCCACATACTCGCCAAGCTCGCCGGCGTGGGGTTGAGCCTTCTTGAGGGCAACAATCGCCGGAGCATA
>QIAW01000426.1 GCA_003225655.1 Acidobacteriota bacterium | reverse complement strand
GAGCGCAATATGTTCGCCGGCAAACACCTGGGTAAACTCCTTGAGCGGCATCTCCCGTTCCAGCTCAATGTAAATCGAAAAAATGTACCCGTGGAAGATGGGTGATTGTACCAGCATCAGCGAAGGTACTCTCACCTTCTGCTGCGTGATGTGCGCCAGGTGCTGCGCGATGCGGGCTTCTACGGACGACAGCGGCGTGTGGGCTTGCGCACCGTACTGTGACACCATGTTGAAGGCAACCTGCACGTCAAAGACCCGCTTGGGCATTTCCTGGAAGGAAAGCAGATTGACGGTCTGCTCGTGAAGCTCATCCATTCCGCGCCGGCCACGTTCAGAGACCGGCTCAAACACGGTGGCAGCCACGCGGCTGACGGACGCGGCCTTTTGTAAGCGCAGAAGCAGCAATGCAAGCACTACCGCCGCCGGATGCGCTACAACCACGGCGTTCATCGCCAGGTCGGCGGCGGGCGTGATCTTCAGCTCACGTTCCACCCAAGGCGCACGAATAGAGATGCCGGGTTCCTGCTCCAGGGCGTAGGAGAGGTCGATGACGGCGCTGCCCGCCTTGCGCGCCGGCTGCCAATATTGGCGGGTAAAGGTGGGCTCCCCGGCAAAGAAGGTAAAATCCACCTGCTCGAAGTTTTCCTGCCGCGTGCTCTGGATAAACGTGGCTTCGTCACCCACAGAATCAAGCTGTCCCAGGGACTCATCGTCATCCAGCAGTTTGAGGTCGACAGCCGCGAAATTGTGGTCGCTTAACACGTCTTTCAGCTCACGTCCTTTGAGCCCGGCAGCGCCGACAATGGCCACACGATAGAGATTGGTTTGCATCCTGTTCTATTATTCCTGTGTCTGCACCTGCGGTGGCGGCGGCAGGTCCTTTCTGCGGCGCATGGCCCATCCAAAACGCAAAATCACTCCCGAGAGCATATACGCTAAAGCCATCAGGAAAAGACTAATTTGAGAGTTTAACCAGATCAGATAGATCAACGCTCCTAACAGGATAATGGCCCAGAAAGGATGCCTCCGGCGCAGATCGAAGTCTTTGAAGGTGGGAAAGCGCCAGGTGCTTACCATCAGGAACGCTACCGCCATCATGAGCGCGCACCAGGAGATCGACGCCCACCAGTAGTCCACGGGATAACCGTCGGCAAAGTGCACGATGGCAGCAAGCACCGCCGCGCCCGCGGGCGTAGGCATGCCGACAAAATATTTCTTCCCGGGACGACCCGGATTGGAAGGCTGCGGGTTCTTATCAATGTTGAATCGCGCCAGGCGGCTGGCGCTGGTACTCAAGAAAATAAAACTTGCCACAATGCCGAGATTAACGAGTTTTTGGTGTAAGTCGTCAGGAGTCACGTTGCCCACGTTGATCCACCAGGGCAGCTTGCTATCGATCTTGGGAAGCAAGTAAAAGCCCCACATCCATGCCAGTACCGCAGGAGCAACCCCGAAGGTAATAACGTCGGCCAGGGAGTCAAGCTCACGGCCAAAGTCGCTGGCCGTGTTGGTCAGGCGCGCAATGCGGCCATCCAGACCATCCAGTACCACGGCTATGCCAATGGCCTTGGCGGCATTGTCGAAGTGCCAAAAATCTTTACCCGATCCCTGCAATGCCTGCAAAATGGCGTAGTAGCCGGCGGCGATGTTGCCCATGGTAAACAGCGAGGGCAGCAGGTACATGCCTTTCCGGAGCCGGCGGCGCTCCCGGGTGGTATCTTCTTGCCGCCGCAATTGAAAATCCATCGTCAGGTTCCCTTCCGCGCAGCCGCGGGGCTGTTTGCAAAACGCGCCACCACGCTGGAGCCGCCTTTCACCCGGTCACCCACCTTCACCACCACTTGTGCTTCAGGAGAAAACATAACGTCGGTGCGCGAGCCGAACTTGATCAGGCCGACGCGCTCACCGCGTCCAACGTTCTCGCCAACCTTCTTTGTAAACACAATCCTGCGCGCAATCAACCCGGCAATCTGCTTGAAGATGACCTTCTGCCCTTCGCCTTCCACCGTCACCACATTCTGCTCGTTTTCGTCGGCGCAGGCTGGCCCCATGGCGTTGAGGAACTTGCCCTTGCGGTATTCGGCACTGCGCACAACACCGCTGATCGGGGAGCGGTTTACGTGAACATCAAACACATTCAGAAAAATACTGATCCGGGTGTAGGGCACGCCATTGACGGAGCATACGCCAACGTCAGTCACTTTGCCATCAGCCGGGGAAACCAATGCCCCAGGTTCAGAAGGAACAACACGATTCGGATCGCGAAAAAACCACATCACGAACGCTGCCACCAGCAACGGGACAGCAGCCAGCCAGAGGTTGAAATAAGCAACCACGGCTGCCACGAACAGTAATCCTATGCCGTAATAAATGCCGTCGCGCACCATGTAAGGATCAGATGAGATTATAAATGGTTCACTCTATGCAATTTGCGCCCATTGCGTGGCTTGCGTCAGCGCACCGCCGCTCCAAGTGAAGAGCGCGGCAGCGAAACAAACCTGAAGTGTTGCCACGCCTGGAGTAACGGCATCCGCCCTGTTTTCGCTGCAGGGCCTGGGCACAATGCCATTGTGCCCGGCAACTCTCATTGCCCAAAGTTAAAAGAACGTGAATGCACCTCATTTGCAAGGGGTAAACTGGGTTTGACCCTTGATTTTGCTGCATGATATAAAATCTAGTTCTATGTTTGTGGGCGCATGGACGGACTGGCGTAGTTTGGAGACGCGGCCAAACCTCAATTCCATTTTCTTGAAGTGGAAGCGCGACTCTACGATCCCACTGGCATCTCGCCAACTCACGATGTATGTGGGGGCCTGATTGACTCCAAAACTTTAATACTGAATAGGAAGCTGCTGGTAATGCAGCATCTGAGGCGCGAAAAAACGCTGCCCAATCTTTCTCGGAGGAATTCTTATGTTTAAATGGCTCACAGCAGGCGTGTGGCTCATGCAGGCTGTTTCCGCGCTCGCGCAAGGAGCGGGTTCGCAGGAAACCGGTGGAGAGGCCAGCTTGAAATTGCCAGACCTTTCCCAGGTTTCTTTCTTCGGCATTGATGGACACAAATTGTTGACGGTGGGCCTGCTGTTCTGCTTTCTCGGCCTGCTATTCGGACTGGTCATCTACCTGCAACTGAAGAACTTGCCCGTGCATAAGAGCATGCGGGAAATCTCCGAACTTATCTACGAAACCTGCAAAACCTATCTCACCACGCAGGGCAAGTTCATTCTGGTTTTGTGGGCGTTTATCGCCGTGATTATTGGGCTGTACTTCGGATGGCTGGCGCCGGTGCCCGGCAAGTCCGTTGGGGTTACGCTTCCCATCATTCTGCTGTTCAGCATTGTCGGCATCGCCGGCAGCTACGGAGTTGCCTGGTTCGGAATCCGCGTTAACACCTTCGCCAATTCGCGTACCGCATTCGCCGGACTGGCCGGCAAGCCCTACCCCATCTATTCGATTCCGCTTAAGGCCGGCATGAGCATCGGTATGCTGCTGATCAGCGTCGAGCTGCTGATCATGCTTTTCATCCTTTTGTTCGTGCCCGGCGACTACGCGGGAGCC
This sequence comes from Acidobacteriota bacterium, assembly GCA_003225655.1. GTDB lineage: Bacteria > Acidobacteriota > Terriglobia > Terriglobales > Acidobacteriaceae > QIAW01. The sequence continues at coordinate 1,649 of QIAW01000426.1, read as the reverse complement.
TGCTTCATCGGCTTTGCCATTGGAGAATCGCTGGGTGCGGCGGCGCTGCGCATCGCCGGCGGTATCTTCACCAAGATTGCCGATATCGGCTCCGACCTGATGAAGATCGTCTTCAAGATTAAAGAAGACGACGCCCGCAATCCCGGTGTCATTGCTGACTGCACCGGCGACAACGCCGGCGATTCTGTTGGCCCCAGCGCCGACGGCTTTGAAACCTACGGTGTGACCGGCGTGGCCCTGATCACCTTCATCCTGCTGGCGGTGAAAGATCCCATTGTCCAGGTGCAATTGCTGGTGTGGATCTTCGTCATGCGCATCATGATGCTGGTTTCCAGCGCCTTGGCCTTCTTTATCAACGAAGCAGTGGCCAAGGCCCGATATGGCAATGTCGATAAGATGAACTTCGAGGCCCCTCTCACCTCGCTGGTATGGCTAACCTCAGTGATTTCCATCGGCCTGACCTATCTCGTTTCGCACGCCATGATTCCGCATCTGGGGGGAGACAGTAGTTTGTGGTGGGAGCTGGCCACTATCATTTCCTGTGGAACCCTGGCCGGCGCTGTTATTCCGGAGTTGGTCAAAGTGTTCACCTCTACCGAATCACGGCACGTGAAGGAGATAGTAACCTCCTCCGAGGAAGGCGGCCCGTCGCTTAACATCCTTTCCGGACTGGTTGCCGGTAACTTCTCCGCTTATTGGCTGGGGATCACCATGGTCGCGCTGATGGCGATTGGCTACTATTTCAGCACCCTGGGACTGGGGGCCGTTCCGCCGGGCGCCAGCGTACCCATCATGCTGGCTCCGGCAGTATTCGCCTTCGGGTTGGTCGCGTTCGGCTTCCTGGGAATGGGGCCGGTGACTATCGCGGTGGATTCCTACGGTCCGGTGACCGACAATGCACAGTCGGTCTATGAACTATCACTGATTGAGCAAATTCCCGGAATCGCCGAAGAACTCAACAAAGATTACAAAATCTCTGTGAATTTCGAGCGGGCTAAACACATGCTGGAAGAAAACGATGGAGCGGGTAATACCTTTAAAGCCACGGCGAAACCTGTGTTGATCGGGACCGCGGTCGTAGGCGCTACTACCATGATCTTTTCCATCATCATGGCGCTTACTCATGGCCTCACGCAAAACAAGGCTTTTGTGTTGGGACTGATTACGGGAGGCGCCATTATCTACTGGTTCACCGGCGCTTCCATGCAAGCGGTGACCACGGGCGCTTATCGCGCAGTTGAATTCATCAAAAAGAACATCAAGCTGGAGGGCGTAGAGAAAGCATCGGTTGCCGACAGCAAAAAGGTTGTGCAAATCTGCACGCAGTATGCGCAGAAGGGGATGTTCAACATCTTCCTCACAGTGTTTTTTGCTACGCTCGCCTTTGCTTTCGTGGAACCCTTCTTCTTTATCGGCTATCTCATCTCCATTGCCATCTTCGGGCTTTACCAGGCCATCTTCATGGCCAACGCCGGCGGCGCATGGGACAATGCCAAGAAGATTGTCGAAGTGGAGCTGAAGCAAAAAGGTACTGACCTGCACGCGGCAACCGTTGTGGGTGATACCGTCGGCGACCCATTCAAAGACACATCGTCCGTGGCCCTGAACCCGATCATCAAGTTCACTACGTTGTTCGGTCTGCTGGCAGT